>PBTU01000170.1 GCA_002729295.1 Verrucomicrobiales bacterium
CGACGTGGGAGGAGCGTCCAATAAGGACAAGATGGGAATGTCGGTCGGAGTGACGTATTCCACGGAAACCGGGCAGTATCATATTTTTGGTGAGGATCAGGCAGAGGATCTGGTGAATCAATTGATTAAGGCCGACCTGGTGGTGGGCTATAATCATATCGGTTTTGATTATGGCGTTTTACAAGCCTACACGCTTTACGATTTGGTCGACCAGACGGTCAACTGCGACATGTTGATTGATGTCGAGGAGGTGTTGGGACATCGGCTCAAGTTGGACGCCATTGCTTCTGCCACGCTCAAGGCGAAGAAGACGGCAGATGGATTGGAAGCGCTGAAGTGGTGGCAAAAATACAAAAAGACCGGCGACATCGAGCACATGATGAATATTGCTGAGTATTGTTGCTTTGATGTTAAAGTGACCAAAGAAGTCTACGAATACGGCGTGAAGCACGGACACTTGAAATACGAGGATCGCAGTGGCAATGAATTGGAGGTCGCAGTGGACTGGAATAAAAGCTAGGGCTTTAAGCTGATAGTGAAGCAAGGGGGAGAGCTGTGTGGAATTTTTCCTTATCCAACGCTGCTTCCTGGCGGAGAGAATGCCAAGCGATTGGAACAGGGAGATCCGGTTGGTAAAACGTGGGGCATAAAAAAGCACCGGTATTGTTACCGGTGCTTGAAAGATCGCACTGAGAATTGGCCGGAATTCGGCTTTCGCTTGCAGGTCGGAGGGGAGCGTGTCATTGGTTATCCATGAAATCGTATTCACACGTGATTCAGCTGCTGCTGATGCTGGGCTTGCTCAGCGGATGGGCTGCAGCGCAGGAACCACTGGACACCGTCGGGATCTATCCTTTTAAGGTTACCGTGGGTGGCCAAGAGGCCAAGATGCAGAAGAAAGGCGACCTCTTTGCGGTGGTCGCCAAGCCGATTAAGAACCATGCTCTCCTTAAAATCGAGAAGCAGTCTGATTTGCTGATCGTAAATGCTTTTCGTCGCGAGGAAGACGGGACCGTTGCCAATGGGACCACTCCCGCCGCGATGTTTGCCCAGAAAACCGATCAGGTGAAACTGAACGCGACGCTGGACAAGAAGGTTCTAAAACCCGGTCGCTACCTCATGAATGTGGTGGCTCATCGTAAGACTTCCCGTGTGGTATTCACTGTTGCTGATCCCGAAGGGGAAGTGAAACTGCCGAGCCTCAAGCAGATCACGGAGGCCCTCCGTGGCGGACAGTAGTCGTGGTGCGGGTTTCCTTTTCGTAGGGGATCTCTCACGGCTCAACACACTAAAATTCTGTGAGCAAACAGGATCACAAGGTGGAGTGGATTCTCCGCGAAGCCCCGGACGACTGGGAAAGTCTCGTGCCGAATGGTATGCCGAAAATTCTCGGGCGTCTTTTGGCGCAACGGGGAGTCGAGGCGGAATCGATTGAGAGATTTCTTAGGCCGAAGTTGGCGCAGCTTTCCGATCCCTTTGAGATCGCTGAAATGGATCTCGCTGTTGAGCGGGTTTTGTTGGCTGTCGATGCCGGTGAGGAGGTTTGCATTTACGGCGACTATGATGTTGATGGTGTGAGCTCGATTGCGGTTTTGAGTTCGGTGCTTCAGGCTTATGGATTGAGCCCGAGTTGTTTCGTGCCGCATCGCAGTGGCGAGGGGTATGGCTTGAGCGCTGGGGGCGTGGCGCGCTGCCTCCGGGAGAATCCCACGGTAAGTTTGTTGATTAGTGTCGATTGCGGCACGGTATCGAATGATGCCATTGATGGGCTGGCGAAGAAGGGGATCGAAACTGTCGTGGTGGATCACCATGAGATGGGGGCTGTCGGTCGCCCGAATTGTGTTGCACTGGTGAATCCCAAATCAGTGGAGGACAAGCGGCAATATCTTTGTGCGGCCGGAGTCGTTTTTAAGCTGGCGCATGCGCTGTTGAAACAGAGGCCTCTTTCAGGTTTTGATTTGAAACAAGTCCTCGATTTGGTGGCGGTGGCCACGATTTCGGACATTGTTCCCCTCGTTGACGAAAACCGTTTGTTGGTTCGTCATGGATTGCGTTTGTTGGAAAAAACCCACCGGCCGGGAATGCAGGCTCTGCTGAAGCTGACCGGAGTGATGGGGCGGTTGAGTAGTGCGGATATTGGTTTTCGAATCGGGCCGCGTCTCAATGCCGCCGGTCGCATGGATCAACCCGAGAAGGCCCTGGCGGTGTTGACTACCGAGAGCCAAAGTGAGGCGATGCAACTGGCTGATGATCTGGAGGAGTTCAACCGAGTCCGACAACAATTGGATCAAAAGATTTTTGCCGAAGCTCAAAGCCTGATGCAGGAAAATGAAGATCTTCCCGTGATCGTGGTGGGTTCCCGTGGATGGCATGCCGGAGTGGTGGGGATTGTCGCGTCGCGTTTGATGCGGATGTTTCACAAGCCGACCTTTGTTATTTCCATCGATGAGGATGGGATTGGGAAAGGAAGCGGAAGAAGTATCGAAGGAGTATCTTTGGTGGAAGCTATCGGAGTTGCTCGTGACTTATTGGTGGCCGGCGGTGGTCATCACATGGCGGCTGGTTTGAGTATCGAAGAAGCAATGATCGATGACTTCAGAAAGCGCTTTGTAGAGTTTTATAATGAGACTTCTGTTGGAAAAGATCTCTCGCCGAAAGTCTACATTGATGCGGAGGTGGAGTTGGCAGATTTGTCGCTCGATTTCCTGCAGAGCTATGAACTCCTTCAGCCTTTTGGAAGCGGAAATGCGCAACCGGTTTTTATGGCGCGCAAAGTCTGGCTGACCGAGCCGCCGCGAAGATTGAAAAATAATCACCTGAGGTTGTTTCTTCGGCAGGGCTACGAAGAGCGTGATGCGATTTTCTTCGGTGGGGGAGCGAGTGATCTTCCCGATCCGCCTTGGGATGTGACCTTTACGGTGGATCGAAATGTCTTTCGGGGAAGGGTTTCGGTGCAGATTAGTATTCAACACGTGCGCGCGGCGAGCGACAATTGAGCACGATGAGGGCAGAGAGCTCGTTACAAGATCTGTCGGGACTGAAATCCCGGGAGTGGGAGGCCTTCGAGAAGGCTGGTTTCCATACGGGGCAGGAGTTGTTGGATTGGTTGCCGAAGCGCTATGAAGATCGGCGCCGCTTTGACGCGTTTCCAGCCCAGGCCGGAGGTTCGGCGGTGTGTTTGCGGGGAGTGGTGCTGGATACGCAGCGGAAAGGATTTGGCGGGAAGGGATTTTATGAAGCGGTCATCGAGGATGAGGCTGGTGGTGGTTTTTCGCGGCTGACCTGCCGGTGGTTCAATATGCCTTACATGAGCAAGGTGATTGCCGCAGGGCAGGAGGTGGTACTGTATGGAAAACCGAAAGAGAGTAAGGGGCGAGTTGTCATCGATCATCCGGAATTTGAGGTGATGAAAGAAGACGCGGAGTTGTCGCTTCATCTTGAACGCATCGCTCCGATTTATCGAAACGTGAACGGCATTCCCCAGCGGCGGTTGCGTGAGATCATTCATCGTATTTTAGAGTTGGTTGCACCGGAGACTTTAGTTTCGAAGTACGACGTTGACCGGACTTACCCGAGGATTGAGGCGTATCGTGAGTTGCATTTTCCCGGCGAGATGGCCGAGGCCGAAACAGCGCGGCGGTATTTTGCGAAGGAGGAATTTTTTTTACAACAGCTGCGGGTGGTTTGGCGGAGGGCGCGGCATGCTGAATTAAATGGCCGTGTTTTGGGTAAGAAGACGCATCTCCTGACGGAATTTTACGAGTCGCTGCCCTTTGATTTAACGGGAGCGCAGAAGAGGAGTGTGAAGGAGATTGTGAAGGATTTGCGCTTGGCTCGTCCAATGAATCGTTTGCTTCAGGGCGACGTGGGGAGCGGGAAGACCTTTGTGGCGATGTGTGCCATGTTGCTGGCGGTTGATTCGGGGTGCCAGGCTGCCTTGATGGCTCCGACCCAGATCCTAGCGGAACAACATTACCTGACATTTTCAAAATGGCTCGAGCCGCTCGGTGTGCGGATTGGCTTGGCAACAGCAGATCGAAAAGAGGATGTGAATTCGTCGCAGATCATTATCGGGACGCATGCCTTGCTCTATGAAGGCGTGGAGTTTGATGACTTGGGCTTGGTTGTGGTTGATGAGCAACACAAATTTGGAGTGGCGCAACGGGGGAAGTTGATTCAACGAGGAGTGATGCCGGATGTGTTGGTGATGACTGCGACTCCGATTCCCCGGACCTTGACGCTCACGATTTATGGCGATTTGGATGTTTCGGTATTGGATGAACTGCCATCGGGGCGGGGGAAGATTATTTCGGGCGTTCGGGTGAAGCCGAAGGTGGGTGAGATGACGAGCTTTCTGAAGGATCAGTTGGAAGAAGGACGACAAGTTTATCTGGTCTACCCGTTGGTGGAGGAAAGCGAGTCGGTGAAGGCGGCTTCAGTGATTCAGGAGCATCCGAAGTGGCAGAAGCGCTTTAAGCATTTCGAGGTGGAGTTGCTTCACGGAAAATTGCCGTCTGAAGAGAAGGAAGCGGTGATGACGAGATTTCGTGAGGGGAAATCCGAGGTGATGGTTTCGACGACCGTGATCGAAGTGGGGGTGGATGTTCCCAATGCGAATGTCATGGTGATTTTCAATGCCGAGAGGTTTGGCTTGGCGCAACTGCATCAATTGCGTGGTCGGATCGGCCGGGGCGAGCACAAGAGTTATTGTGTTTTGGTTACCGATGGAAAAAGTGAGGAGGGAGTGGAGAAGTTAAATATTCTCGCGGGGACTATCGACGGGTTTAAAATCGCGGAGGAAGATCTTCGCTTGCGTGGTCCGGGAGAAGTGATGGGGACGCGTCAGAGTGGGGTAGGGGATTTGCGCTTTGTGGAATTCCTGGCGGATACCAGTTTGATCCGGGAAGCGCGGGAAGTTGCCGAACAAGTGTTGCGGGACGACCCCGGGCTCGACGCGTTACCGCAATTGGAAGCCTGGGTGAAAAAGCAGGCTGAGATTGAAATGAGCTGAAACAAAAAAAGACCGCAGGTGAACCTGCGGTCTTGGGAATTGGTTTCTGAATTCCTGAACTGATTACCCGTTGTAGGCTGGGACACCGTGCTCGGAAACATCAAGTCCTTCGGCCTCTTCCTCTTCGCTGACGCGCACGCCCATAGTTACTTTCAAGACCATGAAGAGAATGTAGGAGAAGATGAAGGCAAAGGCGTAAACTGCGATCACACCATAAATCTGGGACATGAAGTTAGCTCCACCGAAGATCGCGACAGCAATCGTTCCCCAGATTCCGACGACTCCGTGAACCGAGATCGCTCCGACGGGATCGTCGATCTTGATCTTGTCGAGGAACAGGATGGAGAATACTACGATGACTCCACCAATTGCTCCCATGAGGACAGCTTGCCATGGTCCGACAGCATCGGCTCCGGCAGTGATGGAAACTAGACCTGCAAGTAGTCCGTTAAGAGCCATTGAAAGGTCAGGCTTCTTGAGAACCACCATCGCGGTGAAGATTGAGGCGACAGCGCCAGCAGCGGCAGCAAGTGCAGTGGTGGTGAAGACGAGACCGAGAGGTCCTGGATTGGCAGAGAGAACAGATCCTCCGTTGAATCCAAACCATCCGAAGAAGAGCAGGAAGACGCCGACAGCTGCAAGCGGCATGCTGTGTCCTAGGATTGGCTTGACCCCGTTTGAGGTGTATTTCCCGGCACGCGGTCCGAGAACAATGACGGCGGCGAGGGCTGCGGCACCTCCGAAGCCGTGAACGACGGTAGAGCCTGCGAAGTCATAGAAAGGTTCTTCCATCTGGTTGAGGAAGCCTTCACCCCAGTGCCATGAACCGGCGATGGTGTATCCGAAGGCAACGAGGATAGTAGAGTAGATCATGAAGGAAGAGAGCTTCACTCGTTCCGCAACGGCTCCTGAAACGATGGTTGCTGCGGTGGCAGCAAACATGGCCTGAAAGATAAAGTCGCCATAGGCAGTCATTGCCAAGCCGAGTCCGCCATACGCGAAGGTGTCATTTTCTCCACCGGTGAGACCACTAATGGGTCCATTAATTCCGATGAAGTTTTCGATTTGCCAGCTGCCGCAAGGGTAGTGGGTATTAAAACCAATCGCTGCGTAGGTAAGTAGGCCGACACTGATGATCCAGACATTCTTGAAGAGGATATTGATCGTGTTCTTCTTCTGAGTCAGACCGGCCTCAAGAGTGGCGAAGCCAAGGTGCATGATAAAGACCATTGCAGCGGCAATCACGGTCCAAAGCATGGAGGTTGTAAAGAAATCGAAGGCGTAAGCTTCGTTCCCCTGCGCGGCGATTAACTCGTCGTAGTCAGCTTTGTTACCGCTGACTTCGTCGGCAGCAGCGTCTGCTACTTCGGTTACTTCGGGCTGAGCAGCTTCATCCTGCGCGCTTACCTGACCGATTCCGGCCAAGAGGGTCGCCGTCAGAGCAAGCAGCCATACTTTTGTCGTTATTTGTGTTAACTTTCGCATTTTTTTCTGGGTTCGTGTTGAACGCAGGGAGGAATAGCAACGGCTGTGCCAGCAAATCATGAGTGAAATTAATGGTTGGCATGAATAATGCTCCGTTGGCTTTGAGAGGCGAAAGCGCCGTCAAATCAAGGATTCACAACCAAATGAGAACAAATATACTCAGTAAAATTGGAGTTGGACTGCTGGTCGGTCTTGCTGGAATGGGCATGGCTTCGGCTGAAGCTGCGGAAAAGGTGCCCACGGATACCGGAAATACAGCCTGGATGATCACGGCGACCGTTTTGGTCCTATTAATGACTCTTCCTGGTTTGGCTCTTTTTTATGGGGGCTTGGTTCGTGCCAAGAATGTTCTTTCGGTGCTGATGCACTGCTATGCCATCGCTGCTCTCGCGTCCATCATGTGGGCAATTGGTCTTTACAGCCTGGCTTTTGATAATACCGGTGGAAACTGGCTCGGGGGATTCGGTCACTTCTTCATGAATGGTATCGGCGAAGGTGATTGGGGAAGTGATTTCCCTGAGACCGTCATGGTGATGTTCCAAATGACTTTTGCGATTATCACTCCCGGGTTGATTGTGGGAGCCTTTGTCGAGCGGATGAAATTCGCGGCGGTCATGGTCTTTACCGCTCTCTGGTTGATCTTGGTTTATGCTCCGGCCGTGTATTGGGTTTGGGGTGGAGGGATCATGGCGCAATGGGGGGCGGTTGATCTTGCCGGTGGAATCGTGGTTCATGCCACGGCGGGTGTTTCAGCTTTGGTTCTGGCCAAAATGATTGGTCCCCGGAAAGGATTCCCTTCCCAGTTGAGCCCTCCCCATAGTCCGGGGTTGGTGATGATTGGAGCGTCCTTGCTCTGGGTCGGTTGGTTTGGCTTTAATGCAGGGTCCCAGGGTGGCGCAAGCGATGCAGCAGGCATGACCATGTTGGTGACTCATCTCTCGGCTGCCACTGCAGCAGCGGTGTGGTGTATTGTGGAACGCCTTCAGACCGGTAAGACCGGAGTGGTGGGAATCGCCACGGGAATGGTGGCTGGATTGGCGACTATTACACCTGCTTCTGGTAATGTCGGCCCAATGGGGGCGATTGTGATTGGAGCAATGGCTGGTGTGATCTGCTACTTCATGTGCGGTATTGTTAAGAGTAAGCTGAATATTGATGACTCACTCGATGTCTTCACTGTTCACGGGGTAGGTGGTATTATGGGAACCATTATGGTGGCATTTCTGGGGGTTGAAGGTGTCCTTGGTGGTGTCGGACTGGGCGAAAACCCTGCAACGGGGGAGACCTTCACCGCAATGGAGCAGTTGGTTGTTCAATTAAAATCCCTGGCGATCACGGTAATTTGGTCCGCTGTTGCGACAGTGATTATTGTTTACATCACTCGCGCGATAGTGGGGCTGAGAGTTTCCGAAGACACTGAGTCTGAGGGCCTTGACTCCGCCGATCATGGGGAAACAGCATATAATCTGGATTAATAAGTTATCAACTTTTTTAAAATACCATTGCAATCTGCATTGAAGTATTTTGGAAAGTTTAAAATTAGATGAAACTAATTATTGCACAATGGCACAGTAATTGCTCTATTTCCGCTGTCATGAAAAAGACATCCACTATCCTAGCGATTACTTCCGGACTGTTTTTTGGCCAAGCACAGGCTGAAATCGAATCGGAATTCCATGTTGGCTTTAATTCAGATTACATCTACCGCGGCGCTGAGCTCGGGGAAGATGCTTATGAATACGGCCTTGATTTTGCCGGTTCCAGCGACTGTGGCCTTGATTGGTCCGCTGGGATCTGGTCTATCTCACCTGACGGTGCGGGTGATGATGAACTCGATATTTACGCGTCTGTCGGCAAAGATCTCGGTATTGGTTCCGTTGCAGCTGGTTTCACTGTTTACACCTACGACGGGGCAAGCGGACTCGATGACGACGCCGAAGTCTATCTCGGATTCTCCACCCAACAGGCAGGACTTGATCTTGGACTTACGGTGTTCTTCGGGACTGCCGGGGCGCTTGAGGACGCGGTCCTTCTTGAGGGATCCATCGGATACTCGTTTGAATTAAGCAGCAAAACCACCGCGAACATCGGAATCGTATACGGTACGTTGCTAGATGAAGGCGATTTCGCCGACGATGGCGAAGTCTATGCTTCCGCTTCGATCTCACTGGACTATGCCGTCAGCGATACCATTACCTTCTCTCCTTATGTCTCATACAACGAGGGTGAGGAAGACATTCTTGGCGCTGCCGCTGCCGATGGTGCCCACGTTGGTGCTTCTGTTTCCTTCTCTTTCTAAGAGTTGTTCAACCATATCTAATTTAACCTCTGGAACGGAGTCTTCGGACTCCGTTCTTTTTTTGTCTGGGAGGCGTTTTCCGCTGGTGGAGGTGGATGGCTTCTTTAACTCTCCCGTCATGTCGATTGATTTGCCGTTGTTGGAGAGAATTTGCCGGACTCCGGGTGCGCCCGGTTTTGAGAAAAGAATCCGTGATTTGATTCTCAAGGAGCTTAAGGATGGCAATCTCGCCGATGAGGTCCGGGTGGATGCAATGGGGAGTGTGGTAGCCCTGAAGAAGGGGAAATCCTCGCAAAAATCTGTCATGGCAGCCGCGCACATGGATGAGATCGGCTTCATTGTGACCCATATCGACGATAATGGTTTCATTCGATTTAATCCCTTGGGTGGGTTTGATCCCAAGACGCTCAGTTCCCAGCGGGTGATTGTGCATGGGAAGAAGGATCTGGTTGGTGTAATGGGCTCGAAGCCAATCCATATTATGTCGCCTGAAGAGCGGACCAAGGGGCCCAAGCTCACGGATTACTTCATTGATCTCGGCCTGTCGGCCAAGGAGGTTAAAAAAGTTATCAGTGTGGGTGATTCGGTGACACGGGAGCGAGAGCTGGTGGAGATGGGGGATTGCGTGAATGTGAAGTCTCTCGATAACCGGGTTTCTGTGTATGTTCTTCTGGAATCTTTGAAGAAGTTGAAAAAAGGACGTCGAAAGCCCAGCTATGATTTCTACGCCGTTTTCACGGTGCAGGAAGAGGTGGGGCTGAGAGGTGCCAATGCTTCCGCTCTGGAGATTCAGCCGGACTTTGGAATTGGACTCGATACGACGATCGCCTACGACACGCCGGGATCCCAGCCCCAAGAGCAGGTGACGAAGCTTGGTAAAGGTGCTGGGATTAAGATCATGGACGCCTCGGCCATTTGCGATTACCGCATGATCGAATTCCTCAAGAGCACCGCGAAGGAGAAGAAGATCAAGTGGCAGCCGGAAATCTTAAAAGCCGGCGGAACAGATACCGCCGGCTTGCAAAGGATGTCCCCGGGTGGCTC
>PBTU01000171.1 GCA_002729295.1 Verrucomicrobiales bacterium
AATTCTCTCAAGGTCGAAGAGGTGGGCGCAGCTCATTAGTCCATTAACGCGCTCGAAGGTAGCATTCCACGATCCGGCGGCGGAGGACTTACGATCATTTTCGTATTTTTTGCTGAAGAATTTTCTAAGGGCTTCGCGGGCTTCATGATCGTCCTCACTGATGGAGTCGAGACGGTTGGCGTTAGGAACCTTATAATCACCGCCAACCCGAACAGGTGAATATTCCGCGCCGAGCCATCCGGCCCAGTTTCCGGCTTTAAAACCTTTAAATTCATTTCCTTCCGGGCAGGGGTCGAGGAGAATGAAGTTGGGCAGTTTGGAATCGAGCTGACCCAGTTGTTGAGCAAGGACGGAGCCCATGGTGGGACGGGTAAATGGGGGTCTCGGTGCGTGGCCGCGCTGGAGGAGGTTGATTCCTTCGGTGTGTTCCTTTGCTTTGGTGTGCATGGAGCGGACAACTGCTAGCTTGTCGGCGATGGAGGCACACTTGGGAAGAAGCTCGGAGAAGTGGGTGCCGGGGACGTTCGTAGGGATGCTTTTAAATGGGCCGCCGGTGGTGGTGCCGGGTTTTGGATCCCAGGTTTCAAACTGGCTGGGCCCGCCGCAGAGCCAAAGGAGAATGCAGTGTTTTTGCTTTTTCTTGGCAATTTCAGCGAAAGCAGGCGCTCCAAATAGGCCGGCAAAACTCATGGAAGAGACCGCACCGGCGGATAGACCTTGTAGAAACTTGCGGCGGTGGATGTTATGATCCGGCGAACCGCAGTTTTGAGATGGATCGGGCTTGGACATCAATTAGTGAAGCGAAATTCGGCACTGGTAACGAGAGCCCAGACGAATTGTTGGATTGAGGATTTATTCTTTGTTTTGACGAAGGAGAGTGAGCGTTCGAGTTCGCTGGGTTCTGGTGCGCGGGAGAGCACGGATTGGAAGATCTCCCGGATGAGAGCCTGCGGACTTTCGATATTTTGAAGCCGGCTGAGGAGGGGGGCTTCAGAGATGATTTCATCAAAAAAGGGAGCGTTGGTCAGAAACATTGTTTGCTGAACCGAGGGCGAGAAATTCTCCGGAAAAAGGTCGGGGAGGATCGTCGCGAAGTGATTCCGAAGGGTTTCATCGTTCGGGTTCTCATGGCCAAGCGCAACGCGAAGGGAGCGGGTGAAAGTTTCGGCAGAGAGTGGTTTGTCGAGTGCCCGAGCGAATAAAGAATCGAGCGGGGGTTGTCCTGCCGAGGGAGCCGGACGGGAGTCGAGTTGGTAGGAGGAGGATTTGGCGATTTGGCGAATAAGGCGACGGAGATCGTATTGGTGGTTTGAAAAATCGCGTGCGAGCCAAGAGAGAAGTTCGGGGTGACTCGAAGGATGGGCGGAGTCCATTAGATCGACGGGGTGGACGAGACCTCGTCCGAACATGAGAGCCCAGAGCCGGTTAACAATAGCGCGGGAGAAATCTGGATTATCATTGGTGAAGGATTGAGCGAAGGCTTCGCGCCGAGAGAATTTTGGGACGGGAAGATTGGGTAGGTCTTTTTTAAGTTTTTCGTCCTTCTTGAGTTTGCGGAACCATTGCTCGGGAGGGCTCACGGAGTAGAGTTCTGCGGAATCATTAATTTTTTTGCCGCCAGTTTCTGTGATGATTTTGTTAGAGTAGAGAATGAGTTGGGATTCGTCTGCTTTACCTTCGAGGTTGGCGAATTTGTCGTAGCCACCACTGGCGCGTTCAGCGACGCGGGGCCCTTCGGGAGTCTTGACATTGAGACTGCGGTTAAAGAAGGCGACAAGCCCCCAATAATGACGCTGTTCAATCTCGGGTGCGACAGGATGATCGTGACACTGGGCGCATTGGACTTGTTTGCCAAGGAGGGTTCGGGAGACGCGGATGGCGATCTGGCTGTGGTCGTCACGTTGGTCATGAATGAACCATGAGGCGCCACGTTCTTGGTCCGATTTAGGGCGAGCTAGGACGAGGTCGCGGCCGATTTGGTCCCAGGGTCGGTTGGTTTTGAAGGCCCAGCGGAGGTAATCGAGCCAGAGTTTGCGATTGCTGTGGCTGCGCTTGCGGAGGTGAGCGCGGTCTAGGAAAACGATGTTAAAGACTTGGGCGAGGTGATCGGCGTAATCGTCGGTGTTGGTAAGGTGGTCGACGAGGATGTCCCGTTTCTTTGGGTTTTGGTC
Organism: Verrucomicrobiales bacterium; assembly: GCA_002729295.1. Lineage (GTDB taxonomy): Bacteria > Verrucomicrobiota > Verrucomicrobiia > Verrucomicrobiales > Akkermansiaceae > SW10. Next base: position 2,172 of record PBTU01000171.1, read on the forward strand.
GGCAAGGAACGAATTAATTTCGGAAAGTCGGGGGATTCGGCCGAGCAGGTCAAGGTAGATACGACGCACGAAAGTGGTATCACTCGAGCGTCGTGCAGGGGCGACTTTTTCAGCCTGCCATTTGCTGTGAATTAATTGGTCAATGACTGCGGTGGGCTGTCTGCTGGGATCGGGGAGGACGAGTTGTTTGGGTGGGGTAATTTTCAGATCGGTAATCCAATTTTTGAGCGCTTCGATTTCCTCGGCCGGGAGTTGTTTTTTTGGCGGCATGTGTGGATCGGAGTCGACTTGAACAACCTGGTAAAGCGGACTTGCCTTTGGATCTCCTGGAATGAGGGCGGTGTGGGTTTCGCCGCCTTCGAGAGCGGCAGTGATGGTGCGAAGATCAAGGCCACCTTTTTGTTTTACCCCACCGTGGCATTTAGTGCAGTTGTCGATGATGACAGGGTGGATTTGAGAAAACGCGAAGCCTGTCGCGCAGAGCGCGAGCATAATATGGTGGCTTAAAGTCTTCATTTGAGTGTGTTTTATACGCTCTGATTAGCAATTTTTTCCAAGAGAGATGACTCCTTTTTCTGTTACTGCTAGGAATTTTCTTTTGGTGGGAAGGTCCCGGAAACAGGAGATTGGCGGAACCTTTGGGGGTGAAAGGGGGTTGTTTCACCAACCTAAATTGCGCTGGAGTCTTGAATCCAAGCTTGAAAAACGGGAACAGGCAAAAAACCGTCAGGAAGACCAGTGTTTCCTATAGGCTGATCAAAACTATCCTGTTCATTTCATAAGTCAGAATCTGCCTGAATTAAGAGGGAAGGTCATGTCAGCGTTTGTTAGGCTCTTCGATTTCCATCCCAATCGCTTCACCTAGTAACTCGGCAAGTTCGCTGCAGAACGTTCGTTCGGTAGCCAGCCAGCGAAGCCAAGCTACCGGATGGGGCGATTACGCGGGTTGCGGTTTGCGAGCTTTTTGGTGATCAGGGTGGCCACGAAGACGATCCCACAAACAACTGAGATTCCTCCGGCGGCGTTTGTGGAGCCGACCTTTGGAAAGCCCATTGCTCCTGAAATGGTATCTCCCAGGAATCCGAGGCTAAGCAGGTAGCCGGTGACGGCGCAGAAGAGAGCAATGAGAAGAGAGAGCGCGACGAGGGTCTTTAACTTTTTTGTCAGGAGGGATGCAATCGCAGGTGGGACGATCATCATGGCAACCACCAGAATGCTACCAACTGCTTCGAAGGCGATAACGCAAGTGAGAGCAGTCATTGCCATGAGCAGGTAGTAGGTCAGGCGGGGCCGGGCACCTACGGTGTCACCATGTGCGGCATCGAAGGTGGTGATCGTCAGCTCCTTGAAGAAGAAGCCCACAAAAACCAGGTTGATGGCGAGTGCGAACAGGCCCCTCCAGGCTGCGTCGGGGACACCACCGCCTTCGAGAATCACCTGAAAGATGGCAGTCTCAAGATTACCAAAGAGGACATGACTTGGTTCGATGTGGACATGGTCTGCCAGCAGTCGTTGCATGATAAGGCCAATTGCGAAGAGGGTGGTGAAGGAGATTCCGAGCGCTGCTCCCTCCTCGACTCCACTGAAGCGATGAAGAAAGCGGGTGAAAACAGTGCAGAGGATTCCGGCAATGATCGCTCCGGTGAGAAGAGCGGGGGTTTCGATTCCGCCGGATACGAGATGCCCAATGACAATGCCCGGGAGCACGGCATGAGCAATGCCGTGGGCGACCATGCTTTGGCGGCTTAAAAGAAGGAAAACGCCCGGGAGGACACAGGCCATCGCAATCAAGGAAGCTGTTACGAGGAGCCAGGTATCAATGATGTTCCAGTTCATGATGTATCCCCTCCTCGATGGGGTTCGGCTGGAATCAGAGCTTGCTCGAGTTCGTTGGAGAAAAGCTGGTGGATATCTGAAGCAATCTCAGGGTTTGTGATCTCTTCGATTTTTTCGACGTATTGATGAACGCGCGCCGGAGCCACGTCGGCATGCTCAATGAGATAGAGTTCGGTAAGGCGGTGGGTGCGGGCTACTGCGATGGCTCGCTCGAGACCTTGGGTAGTCAGTTGCACACAATCGCCCCTTTCGAATTTGAGCAGATTTTGGCTGGAAAGCGATCGTGCTACGGACCGTTCTTTTCTTTGCGACCAACCGCGATCTTTGAGGATGTCGTGAACAGGAAGAGAGACCTGGGCCAGATCACGACTAAAATCGAGGCCCGCAAGAAGTCTCACTTTTTGCTGGGCCTCAAGCCGGTCGAAAAGGTCACGAAGAAGTTGGTTTTCTGAGAGTCGTTTTTCAAGGCGGGCTACTTTTAGCTGTCTCACGACCCATCCCTTTCTGCTGCCGAACAACATGCTGAAGCCAAAGAGAAGTGCTGAAGCGAGGATGATCGCGGCACCAGCGGGCAGACGAAAGATCACCGCGCTGGCGATGGCTCCGATAAGGGCCCCAGTCGCTCCGACGAACCCGGCAATGGCGAGGGTCCAGGGCATGGAATCAGTCCACAGCCGGGCGGTTGCAGGAGGGATGATAAACGCAGCCATGATCATCAAGAGCCCGACGGTTTGCAAACCGGCGATGGTTACGGTCAGGCAGGTCAGCATCAAAACCTCGTCCAGCCAGCGGTGTGGTAGTCCCTGGCTGGCCACGAAGTCCTCATCGAAACTGAGGCAATTGAGTTCTTTGAAGAAGAGGGAAATCACGGTGAGCGCTCCGAGGGACACGATGGCAAGCATGATGGCCTCTGCCTGAATCATGGATGCCACCATTCCGAAGAGATAGTATTCCAGTCCCGAACTACCCTGGAGATTGAGATTCGAATCCTGTACGACCGAGAGGAGAACCACCCCGAGCCCGTAAAGAACCGTGAGAGGAATGGCGAGGGCGGCGTCTTCTTTGATTTTTGAATTATTTTTGATCCATTGGACCGCTCTGACCGACAGCCACCCTGTGATGAGGGCTCCGATCATGAGCGCGATAAAGGACTTTCCGCCCGAGCCCCAGCGGGCAAAGAGGAGGAAGGCGATGCAAACTCCGGGAAGAGTCGAATGCCCGATGGTGTCGCTGAGGAGCGAGCGTTTCCGAAAAAGCAGGAAACACCCGCAAACCCCGGCGGCGAGTCCCAGTGAGGTCACGCCGAGGTATATTACTTTCAAATTGTAAGAAGGTGACCTCACTGCTTCGATGAGCCGGTCAAGCCAGCTTAAAGCAAGGATCCACGAATCGGGGGAGTTCATGAGAGTCTACGAGCGAAGGGCCTCTAGCTTGGCGAGGGAGTCGGCGAGCTTCGAGAGGAGGTCCAACCGTCCACCGTAGCACTGCGTGAGCTGTTCACGAGTAAAGACTTCATTCATCGCACCGCTGGCAACGACGCGGAGGTTTAGAAGGACAAGGTGATCGAAGTAGTCGGCTACGGTCGGCAGATCATGATGGACGCACACCAAACTTGCTCCCGATTCCCGAAGGTCCCGCATGAGCTCGAGGATGACTCGCTCGGTCGTCGCATCAATCCCCGCGAAGGGTTCGTCCATCAGGTAGAGATCAGCTTCCTGAACGAGCGCGCGAGCGAGGAAAACGCGTTGTTGCTGTCCTCCTGACAGCGATCCGATTTGGCTGTCGGCGCGGTCAAGCATGCCGACGCGATCGAGGGCTTCGTCAGCCTTGCGGCGGTCTTCGCGACTCACCCGGCGAAAGAGGCCAATGCTACGGTATCGTCCCATCACAACAACCTCGCGAGCCGAGATGGGGTAGTCCCAGTCGACGCTTTCGCGTTGGGGAACGTAAGCGATGCGATGGCGGACCTTCCGGTAGTCTTCGCCAAAAAATTTGACCGATCCGGAGGTCGCGGGGATGAGGTCAAGGATGGCCTTCAGGAAAGTGCTCTTCCCGGCCCCGTTGGGCCCGACGATCCCGGTCATCGTTCCTTGCGGAATGGAAACCTGGGCCTCCCACAACGCAGGTTTGCGGTCGTAGCAAACCGTGAGATGGTTAACGTTGAGGCAGTTGGAGTCAGGCACTGCGTCTGGGGATAACTCCTTTTGGAGAAATTTCAATATTTCCCGGAGAGTTTCCCGTTGAGGCCTTTTTCAGGTGCGGTGCCACCCAGCTTTCGGGTGATGAGAGTGACGTTATGATCGACCATACCCAGATAGGTCCCTTCGTATGTCCCCGAAGGTCCCGTCGCGTCGGAGAACAAAGTTCCACCGACGGTCAGTTCGTGTCCTTGTGCCTTGGCGCCTTCGATCACAGCCTGCAGGTTGCGATCAGAGACGATGTTTTCGACGAAGATGGCTCTGATGTCATTCTCCACGATGTAAGTGATCAGACTGTTGATGGTGGCAGGATCAGGTTCAGAGGCGGTGGTAACACCCTGGACCGCCTTGACCTTGATCCCGTATGCCCGGGCAAAATAGTTGAAGGCATCGTGTGCGGTGATCAGGACCCGGCTTTTCTCCGGAATGGTGGCAATCGACTTCTTGGCGTATCCGTGCACCTTTTTGAGCTCGGCAATGTAGTTGGCCGCATTTTTCTCGTAGGTCTTGGCATTGTCGGGATCGAGCTCTCCCAGGGCTTTGCTCACGGCTTCGGTCGCGTTCATCCACGCGCTGACATCATTCCAAACGTGAGGATCCCAGTGACCTTCAAATTCTTCAGGCTCCAGAAGGAACTCACCATCGAGGAGCTCGGTGACGGCAAAGCAAGGAATGGAAGAGCGGGACAATTTCGCGAAACTATCGGCCATCCGGCCCTCCAACATCAGCCCGGAGTAAAAGATGACGTCAGCATCCTTGAGCGTGGAAAGGTCGTCCCGTGTGGGCTTGTACATGTGTGGATCGACCCCTTCACCCATCAGTCCTTCGACCTCGCCTTTGTCACCCACCACTTGTTTCACGATGTCCGTGACCATGGTGCAAGTCGTGATGACCTTATAGGGAGAGGTCAGTTTGGCGTTTTCCTTCTCCTCCGTGTCACAACCGGTGAGGAAAAAGAGCGGGAGGGTGAGGAGCGAGACGAGAGTTGCTTTGGCTTTCATTATTACGGTGGGAATCTAATTTGTTGAGAATGGATCTCAATAAGAATTTTCAGGTGATTTCCGCAATCTTTGCTCCCTTCTTGTAATCGGAACGGGCGTGGCAGCGAGCGGGCAATGGGTTGTAAGAGCATTCGACCATGGTTGACCCTCATGGGGTTCAGACAATCATGGCTCCAGTCGGTGAGGGGGGCGAACGAACTGGTTATTTTGGGTGCCGGAGTTTGTGGATTCTAAGCTGCGCTGACGGCCCTTCGTGCGGGTGGGTGTTGGCTGAGTTGCCAATTGGCTCAATCATACCCCGAGGCGGCCTTGGTCGCGACCTATCGGGCTCCTTCAGATGAGTTTTTATTCGTGCGTCGCAAGCGGAGAAGTTAGGACCCCTTCTACAGAGAAGACTTGGCGGTCAGGATGGTTTGTGTGTGCGTCCCGGCCACACTTTTTTCCTGACCGGCCGCATCGCTTGACAAAGTCCGATGGCCCAATGCGATCGGACTTTTTATGCATAGGGGCTAGGGTCTGAGCCCGATCCTGGCGAATACTTTTCCAAGAAAAGTTGCTAGGAAATTGCTTTTGGCGGAAAGATCGCGGAAACCCGGGTTGGGTGGAATACATGGGGGAGAAAGGGGGTTGCCGAAAGATGCCCTTGTCCCGTTCAAGGGTCTGACTATGCTGCCGCCATGGTTAGAACTGAAAGTGACACCATGGGGACCGTGGAGGTTCCTTCCGACAGGTATTGGGGAGCCCAAACCCAGCGCTCAATCCAGAATTTCCCTATCGGGCCGGCCGGTTCGATGCCTCTAGAGATTATCCGCGGCTTCGGCTTCCTCAAGAAAGCCGCCGCGCTGACCAATGCCAGGTTGGGTGTGATGCCCCAAGAGAAGGCAGATCTCATCGCCAGGGCCTGCGACGAGATCATCGCCGGTGAACTCGACGAGCACTTTCCGCTTGTGGTCTGGCAGACCGGATCGGGCACCCAATCCAACATGAACAGCAACGAGGTGATCGCCAACCGCTGTCACGTCCTTGAGGGCAACACTCTAGGCGAAGGCGAACGTTCCGTGCATCCCAACGACGACGTCAACAAGTCACAGTCCTCCAACGACACCTTCCCCACAGCGATGCACATTTCTGCCTACAAGCTCCTGGTGGAACAGACTATTCCCAAAGTCCGCCAACTCCGCGACACCCTCGCCGCCAAGTCCGAAGCCATGCGCGAGGTGGTCAAGATCGGCCGCACCCATTGGATGGACGCAACCCCCCTCACTCTTGGTCAAGAATTCTCCGGCTACGTTGCCCAACTTGATCACGGCCTGCGCGCGCTTGAAAACACCCTGCCCCATCTCACCGAACTTGCACTCGGCGGCACCGCTGTGGGAACCGGGTTGAATACGCCCGAGGGCTATGCCGAGATGGTGGCCAAAGACATCGCTGAACTGACGGGCCATCCCTTCGTCACGGCCCCCAACAAGTTCGAGTCGCTGGCCGCCCACGATGGCATTGTCGAATCCCACGGTGCCCTTAAACAACTCGCCGTCAGCCTGACCAAGATTGCCAATGACATCCGCCTGCTTGCCTCCGGGCCTCGCTCCGGCATCGGAGAATTGGTCATTCCTGCCAACGAGCCTGGATCCTCCATTATGCCGGGCAAGGTCAATCCGACCCAGGTCGAAGCCCTGACGATGGTCTGCGCCCAGGTGATGGGTAACGACGTAGCGGTCACCTTCGGCGGCGCCAACGGCCACTTTGAGCTCAATGTTTACAAGCCGGTTATGATCAACGCCTTCATCCAGTCGGCCACCCTAATCGGTGATGCCTGCGCCGCCTTCAACGACCACTGCGCGGTGGGCATCGAACCTAATCAGGACCGCATTGACGAACACTTGCGAAACTCACTGATGCTGGTGACCGCCTTGAATCGCCATATTGGCTACGATAACGCTGCCAAGATTGCTAAAAAGGCGCATGCTGAGAACACCTCGCTCAAGGAAGCTGCTCTTGCCCTCGAACTATTGACTGGAGAGCAGTTCGATGAGTGGGTCGTGCCAGCTGATATGATCGGCTCATTCTAGCCGTAGTCTCATTCGCTGTTCTCATCAACTGCTAGGAAATTGCTTTTACCGGAAGGATCGTGGAAACCAGGGTTTGGCGGTATACA
>PBTU01000172.1 GCA_002729295.1 Verrucomicrobiales bacterium
CATGTCGCCTTCGACTTCCATCTCTTCGAGACCGGCGTCCATGAGCTCTAGTTCCAGCTCCTCAAGATTTACCCCTTCCGGATTGAATTCGATCACGCTTTTGCGATCGAACATGAATTCCAGCGATCCGGAATTCACCATCTCTCCGCCGTTCTTGTTGAAAATCGTGCGCACATTAGTCACCGAGCGATTGGTGTTTTCGGTCGCACATTCCACGTAGAAAAGACTGCCGTGCGGTCCCTTGCCCTCGTAATTAACCTGGCTGATGTCAGCGAGATCCTTTCCGGCGGCCCGCTTGATCGCCTTATCAATATTGTCCTTCGGCATGTTCTCTGCCTTGGCATTGAGAATCGCCGTGCGCAGCGAAGCATTGGAATCAGGATCTGGCCCGCCTTCCTTGGCGGCCATCGTGATGCTCTTGGCCAATTTTGGGAAAATACGCGACATCTTTCCCCAACGCTTCTCCTTGGCTCCTCTCCGGATTTCAAATGCTCTTCCCATGATTGTGTAACTTGTCTGCCGCCAAGCTAGCGGGCCGAAACGATTTTCAAACCTCAAAGTTTTCGGACAATTCCCTCCCTCCCACGCATTCCCAGGTCGCATGGCCAATTCAAAAGACCCTATCCATTACTCTGACGTCGCGGTATCAATTCCCATGCTCCTCTAAAAAATGACCTCGAGCAGATCACCCAATGATTGGCACCCATTTCATCTTCAGGAAAAATCTTGAAAGCAAATAAGCGATATCACCTTATTTCTTTGGGTCCTTATGAAATTCTTCCTCCTGCTCTCGGCGCTCCTCTGCTCATCACTCACCGCCAACGAATGGAAGCTCGTCTGGTCCGATGAATTCGATGGCAAAGGGCATCCCGACCCTGAAAAATGGGGTTACGAAAGTGGCTTTGTCCGCAACAAGGAAAAGCAATACTACAGCACCAAAAGGCTCAAAAACGCGCGTCTAGAAAACGGGCATCTCGTCATCGAAGGGCACAAGGAATCACCATCCCTCGATTCCCTCAAAAACGAGCCAACCAAAAAACTCCCTGGGATCAATTACACCTCGGCCAGTCTCCACACCAAAGGACTCGCCAGTTGGAAGTTCGGCAAAATCGAAGTCCGCGCCAAGGTCCCCCAGGGCCTCGGTGTCTGGCCCGCCATCTGGACTCTTGGAGATAACATACGCACCATCGGCTGGCCCCGCTGCGGCGAAATCGACATTCTCGAATTCGTCGGAAAGGACCCCCAACACATCCACGCCAACGCTCATTTTCATCGCGACGGGAAACATTCCTCAGACCACAAGAAGCGGAAAGGAAACGAACCATGGAAGGATTTCCACACCTACTCCATCGAATGGGACGCCGACTGGATTCACTTCGCCTTCGACAGCACCCGCTACCACAGCTTCCGGGTCAACAAAGCTGATACTGAAAAAGGAAACCCCTTCCACAAGAAACACTACCTCATCCTCAATCTCGCCCTCGGAGGTGCCTGGGGAGGAAAAATCGACGACTCTATCTTCCCCTGTCAATACCTCATCGACTCCGTGCGAGTTTATCAAAAATCAGCGAAAGAGTAGGCGAAGACTACTCTTCCACTACCATGACCCCGCGCGTGATTTGCCAGTGTCCCGGGAAGGTGCAGAGGTAGGGATACTCCCCCGGTTTCTTGGGCGCATCGAAATAAACAATGTAGCGTCCTCCGCTCTGCAGGATGGGCGAGAAAGCCAGCACTCCTTTATCCTCGATCACATAGTGTTTGGCCAATCCATCCGGACTTGAGGCCAGCTTCATCGACCCTTCGCCGACCCCCTGTAGCGCCTCGGGTGTCACGAGCACAAAATTATGAGGCATACTCGGATCAACATTGCTTACCGTCAATGCCACCCGGGCACCCGCTTTCGCTTTCAAAATCTTCGGGGAAAATTGCAACCCCGATACCGCCTTGATCTCTAATCGCTGAATGGCAGCCAACTTAGCCTCATCCCCCACGATCTTACTCAAGCCTTCCTGTTTGGTGAGGCGAGGATCGACCGGACTATTCCCTGGAATTGGAAAATCATTCCACTCGTTTTTCTTAATTTTGGTGTAGCCCTCGAAATCGGTAAACGGTTCGCCCTGTTGAAAAATAGAGTAGTATAGATCCGGAGCAAAGGCTTGTCCCTTCGCCGTCTTCAATTCGAGATAGAGGTGAAACTGCATCACCGGATGTAACTGCGGGATTTCAATAAACACACTCTTACCATCCTTGAGTAATTGCAGACTACGAATCTTTACCCGGTCATGCCCTTGCGACCCCGGATGCTTCACCGAATATTCCGCCGATCCATAAGCACCGCTATAGAGATAGTTCCACTGCTCGGCAAAGGCCCGCTTTACCCTCACAGACCTTGGATCAATCGCCTCATCAAAGTGGAGAATCAAGCCGTTTCCCCGAGTCTCAACCGAACGTGGCAGGATAAGCGACTCTCCCTTCCCCGTGTAACGCAGGCGCTCCAACGAGCCGTTCTCTCTCGCATAACTTTGCCAACCATCAGAGCCCGCAAAGTAAACTGCACCGTCGTATTTATTGAACCGCGAACGATGCGCACCTGAAAGAAAATCACCCGGCAAAGGCATCACCCCTCCCTGAACGCCATCACCAATCTCTTCACGCAAAACAAGGTAGTGCTCACAATATCCGAACGAACTCCCCACCATCCGCCCTGAAAGCGGGCCGAGGCGATCATCCTTCGGAAGAAAAATAACATCGCCCGCAGAGTTTTCGATTCCGCGCGGGATGAAACACATCGGCATCTCATAGCCATGTTTCCCGTAACCCTTCTTCGGCCCAAAGAACCCGTGGTAGCTCCCCTCGCCTACTTCAAAAATCCCCGAAGCCGGTTGCCAGCTTCCTTCCTGCGGCATCGCAAAAACAATCCCGCCGTCCGGCGACACTCCGGTGCCATTCGTCCCCCGCAATCCCGTGGCGATCACTTCCGGCTTTTTGCCCGGGGTCCAACGCGTCATCCCAAACTGCTCGGAGCGCGTGAACCAATAAAATCGCCCCTTGTCATCTCGGTGCAAAGTCAACGCAAAGCTGTTCCCTTTCGCGGTTGGAAATTCATTGGTGAGACATTCGTAAAAGTCAGCCTCACGATCTCCGTTCAAATCCACCAATCGCGTCAGTTGATCCCGACCGATAATGTGCACGCGACCCTCGTGAACCACCAAGCCAAGCGGTTGGTGCAGTCCGGAGGCAATCCGCTGCCAGGTCAACTCATTCAAATCCCCATCCACCCCATCAACCAACCAAACGTCACCCATCAAAGTGCACACGGCCACGGTGTCTTTATCGACAATACCAACCCCGCCAATCCTCATCGGAGTCTTGAAGGGATTCGCGTCACGATAGGGAATAGTCAGCGTATCGATGACAAAAGGCCCTGTTTCTTTCCCAAGTATCCCTTTTGTCGTCACCGTTTGGTCTGCCCAACGGGCAGGCCCTGCTACTTCCAAATTCACTTTTCCCAAATCATCAAGCCGGGGAAGCAGGCAATCCAATTTCACTCCCGGAGGCAAGTCGCCAGCGATATTTAGAACGTGCACGGGATTGCCATCCAGAACCATCGGCATATCCCAAACTTTGGCCTCTCCGATCTGATACCCGAAAACCACCCGATCTTTCAGCCGGTGAAAACCAAGATACTTCGTTTTGATTCCCTCGGGAATCTCCCATCGCGACTTTGAGAGATCACCAATCGACTCTCCCTTGGCCTTCACCCCTGAGGTGATCCCGTATCGTCGCGACTCCCAGAGGACGAGATCTCCCTTCCACGCCGCCGTGTAGGTCAATCGCTCCGGATCAAATAACATCGTGTATTCCCCCACCCGAACATTCACCGCCTTGTGTGTCACTCCACCCTCATGACTGGTCACCTGCATCAGCAAACCGCCAAAATCCATTTCATTGAGCCGCTCGTCAAAATTATCCGACTCGGGATTCTGCCCCCAGTGCCCCCAAACCCCGCCATCCAATCCGGGAAACTGCGGCAGGATTTTCGGCAGCTCTCCCTCGTGAGCCAACCAACGAAGCGCTTCGTTCCGATAAAAATCCCGCAACCGGTTCGCCGGAAAGGGCTCCACAGGCTCGTGTCCCCGGAGGTTCAACACCATTCCCACCAAGAATAAAAAAAGAAAAGCTCGCATCACTCGCAGGTGACAAAATCCCCCCCCGCAAAGCAAGGCCAAGCCCCACAAAATAAACGAAAGCGTTTACTTCTGCTCCCGCTTCACCACCTTCATCGCGCCCTTCCAGTCGCGCTGGAACGAGACCCGCTCTCGAAGCGTGTCTTTTTTCTTCCCCCCGCCGTGCTCGATCAAAATGACCGCCCGCTGCGATTTAATCATCGTCTCTTTGATCCGAAAAACCGGCGCGCTTTTGTGACGAACAAAGCAATGCAGCGCGACATCCCAATGGTCCGCATTCCAAAGATACGCCGCCGGCGAAAAATCATCCATCTCCGCCATCGCCACGAGCAGTTCCCGAATCGCCGCCTCACCATGATCACGGACCAAGCGTTTCGCCGCCCGCTTGTTCATCACTCCCTCGACGTAAGACGCAATCGGATTCTTCCGCGACTCCTCCGCCTCCTCCAAAAGCGCCCTCTGGTGATGCCCCATCAGCTCATGCAACTCCTCTCGCTCGATCTCTCCATCCTGCCACTGACGAATCAAGACATTGGGCGTTGGAAAGGGCGCTAACTTCATCGGGGAGCACTTTACAGAGACACTGCCACTTGTCCACCCGCCGAGTCGATGCTACCCCTCATCCATGCAGGTTCAAAAAGTCAAATACGCCCTCTGGGCCGCGGACCACCTCCGCGCCATCAAATTTTACGAGGACACCTTCGGGGCCGACCTTTCCTTCGAAATGGAAGTCTGGAGCGAACTCACCCTCTGCGGATCCACCATCGGGATCCATGGCGGAGGCGAAGGCAAACGCACCTGGACCGGCCTGAGCTTCCAGTGCGACGACCTTCCCGCCGCCATCGAACTCGTTCAGAAAAACGGCGGTGGACTCGTCCGCGAGCCCGAAGAAGAAGACGGCATGATTCACCTCGCTTTTTGCTTTGATACCGAGGGAAACGAAATCATGGTCACCCAAAAACGCGCCTGAATACATGTTCCCACTCGGTCTCCTTCGTCTCTTCTCCATCCTTGATGGACTCTCCTTCGTCATTCTCCTCTATTTTTCCATCTACGAAAAACGCATCCTCGGCAACGAGGACGCCATTCGCACTCCCGGAATGATTCACGGCGTTATCTTTTGTGCCTTCGTCATTTTACTCTTCTTCAGCTGGGACAAATACAAGTGGTCTCTCAAGCGGGCCGGCCTCGTCTTCGTCTGCGCTCTCATTCCTTTTGCGCCCTTTTTCCTAGAGCCCTCGCTGAAACGTGAGCAGAATTCGCCCTCATGAAATCAGTTCTTATCTTCCTTGCCCTCCTCTTCCCAATCTTCGCCATGGCCGATCATCACAAAAAAGAAGCCGGAGCCTACCGTCATGTCGTCATCATCAAGTTTAAGGAGGACGCCACCGACAGACAGAAGGCCCACATCTCCAAAGAGTTCGCTGCGCTGGAAAAGAAAATCGCCACCATCACCGGCATCGAATGGGGAACCAACGTGAGCCCTGAAAACCACGCCCAAGGCTACACCCATTGCTTCATCGTCAGTTTCAAGGACCGCGCCGGCCTCGATGTCTACCTCCCGCACGAGGCCCACGGCGCCTTCGTGAAACAACTCGTCCCCGTCATGGACAAAGTCCTCGTCGTCGACTTCATCGCGAAGTAATTCTCTGCAAGTTATTACCTCAAAAAGGCGCGGCTCACCCCGCGCTTTTTTTGCGTCCGCTCAATCCCAAAACAACCTAGATCACCTCGGCCTTCAGGAAAATGGTTGAAACTGTCATTTCGCTTTCAAGTCCACGGCGGGATCGGCTTGGTCCGCATTGTCTTGCACGCTTTCAGACTTTTCAGACCGGTCGGGCAACCAGGTAAACCGACCCCAACTTCTTCGGCCGGGCACAATCGGCAATTCCTTTTGCCCCAATTTGGTCTCGATCATGATCTTGGGGCCACCCCTTTTGGGATCCGGGAAAGCCCGGGTCACGAATCCATCGGGAGACCAAGTAGGGTCGTCACCGCGCCCGATTTTTTTTCGGTTTTTCCCATCGGCGCCCACCATCCAGACGTGAAAGGTCTCTGAGATCAGCCGATCTCGTTGCGGGTTTGGAACGCCTGTGAACTTGCTCATGTGAACCATCTCGACGCCCTCCCAATGCGCAATCCACTTGCCATCAGGAGACCAAGCCGGGACTTTTTGCTCGATGGGTGCGTAGATTACTTTGTGGAAATCCACCTTTGGAGGGGAAACCAGTCTGGCCTTGCTTCCATCCAACGCACTGACCCAGATGCGCATCTCGCCGCTCCGGTTGGAGACGAAGGCGATCTGATCTCCTTTGGGCGAAACAACCGGCATCGCGTTGCTGAACTTCAGTTGCTCGGGATCGGAAAACAGCCGTCTCGATTCGCCCGTCTCGGTGTTCATGAGATGAATTTGACTCTCCCGCGAAGGATCTTTCCCTGGCCGGGCCTTCATCCAGACGATGTGCCGGGAGTCGGGCAACCAGGAGGGTAACAGGTTCATTCCCTCATCGATGAGAGAGCGGGCGTTCTTGCCATCAAGACCGGAAATCCAGAGCGACAAGCTATTGTCGACCTGCTGGACATAGATCAGCTTTTTCCCATCCGGGGAGCATGCGGGCATCCGGCAGCCGCGCTTGGAACGGGAAAGCTGCCGGCGGTCTGAACCATCTTCCTTCATGCGGTATAGCTGGAGGATGCCCTTCTCATCGGTATGGCTCACAACAAGCTCATGCGATTCAGTTCCTGATGGAGAGGCCCGACCCTCCTCGGAAAGCGCGATCGAGGTGGCTAAAAAGCCGATCAGGAGGGTTTCTAAAATCTGCATTGTCTAATCCGGAGGTGGTGGCGGAGCTTGGAGTTTGTTGAGTAACGTTTGAGTTCAGTCACGCCCTGCCGAGAGCGCGCTCCGGAATCTGGTTAAGGGTTTGAGCGTTCATTGGATTTTTCTACTCGCAGCGGGCAGTGCGTTAATCTGCGACGACTTGTTCTGCCTACTGAAATCCAAATTCTAGACCTCCAATAAGATGAGTCACAGCATTAAGAAGTCTATCAAAATCTTGTTTTGGAGGGTATCTATTACTACCATGTGAATCTACCGAAGCGTCAATATACTGAATGCTTAAATCCCATTGAATACCATCTAATATACGAATATCGCTATATTCTTTCTTCCAGCTCCACACGTCTATTTCATCTAAAATTTTTCGGAAAGTGATCCATGAACCTTCAGTAACTTCTATACCTCGATGCACTTCTCCCCCTCGCCACAGCTTGTTCGTATATTGAAGTGTCCCGTCTTTCTGGAGTTCTACTTCGTAAGGAAGACCTGGGGAGTCTCCAATGGATATTTTAAATACTTTGGGTGGAGTCATAGATTCTTCCGTCCGCGCCGTGAACCGTGAACGAGGAACTTTTGTTTGTCTATCAGCAATCAAGCCTCACTCGTTTGCCTCTCTCAATACTCAGAGCGAATGAAGAAATCGAAAACGTCCTTCGCGGGATAGTAGCGCTACGGATTTCTTGATGATCGATACGAGCTCACTCAAAATAAGTATCCTCATGGGCATAGGGCGGGGCGCAGCAGCAGAGAAATTGCATTGGCTCGGTCGTCTTGATTTGATGCCGCGCTCGGGCGGGGATGAGAATGCTCTCGCCGGGGCCCACTTCCCGTTCCTCACCATTGATCTCCATCACGCCAGCTCCCTCGAGGAGGTAATAAAATTCTTCGCTCACCTCGTGGTAATGCCGTTCGGTCTGACCACCCGCCATTTCACTTCGTATCCCGCCAGCAAGCAGCCATAGATCCGCTCGGGATCATCATGATAAGTCGGCCGGGATTGAGGGGGGTGCAAATCACAATTCTGAGCCGTGCCTCCTGATTCTACAGAAGTGGCTCATTGAGCAGTGACCATATTTTTTTTGTGGGTGTAACCGAGTCAGTCGAACAACTTGTCCACGAAGAATTCGACCTGCGATTGGTATTTCAATTCAGCGCCGGGGTAGTTCAGATGGGCTTCGTGCGTGAGGATGTCGGACCTTTCCTTGAGGGCGATGCCGAGGTTGACGTGGTGAGTTAACCATCCGCGTAATCTTGTCTTGTCTGTTGGGGGCCTGGCGGTAGGAGGCATGCCATAGCTCATGAAGATGGGCGGGTCATCCTTGGAAACAAGGGACAATGCGGAATATCGAGTCGCTCTTTTATTGGCCTGCTCCATGGTTTTGGCGCCCCATCTGGCGATACGGGCTTTCTGCGGATCTTTGACCTTACCCAAGGTAGGGAAAAGTGAGATGGCATTAGTCTCGAATCTCAGCAGGCTGGCGATCTTGTCTTGCCAGAAATCGAGGTCCAGGGTTGTCTGGCCACCGGTTGTGACAATGCAGGTTAACCGGGTGGATTCGCGCTCAATGGGGTCAATGTCCTTGGGTTTTGCCATGTCGTCTGAGAAGGCCAACCACATGCAGATTTGAGCGCCCGCCGAGCCTCCAAAGGCGGCTACACGGGATTTGTCCAGATTCCATTCCTTGGCTTTGGAGCGTATGAACTGTAAAGCCCGCTTGGCATCATGATGGGAAGCGGGCAGCGGCGTGTCGACGCTCAGGTAGCGATAATTAATCGAAGCAACGGAGATGCCAGCTTCGAGAAGCTGATTCAAAACTTGCTGGCTACGAAACCCCAATCCGATATTTGATTGGTTGAGATGCAGCGTTTCCTTACTGCCGCCCTGAAAGCCTCCACCGTGGATGTAAATGGCTAAGGGTGTGGGCTTGGCGCTGCCGGCAAGCCAGATGTCAAAGACATTCCGCTCGTGTTCGCCGTATTTCACGTTTGTGTAAGTGGGCGGATTTTGTTCCCGCTCTGCTTTAGCAATTCTCTGGGCGCCCTGCCGGTGGGCTTCTTGACCATGAACTATGTTGGAATATCCAAC
>PBTU01000173.1 GCA_002729295.1 Verrucomicrobiales bacterium
CGGACTCCAGCGACGACAACTGAGTTTTTTGCTCGTCTTGGCGTAGTGCATTATTTTGACGATATTGATGTCGGGGGGCAGAGTGTAGACCAATCCTCCGAGGTCGCCGGTTTCGGTCTTAACTGGACTAATCGTATTAGTGATAGGCTTCGTTTTGTAAGTCGCAACACTTTGAATAAGCAGCGTGAACCGGATTATGCCCAAGGGTTCCAGGGAGCTGCAACCGGTGACTACCTTCGTTGGTCGACTGATCAAGCGGTGGGCTATCGTTGGTCAGAGCGTCTAGGAACATACACCGGAGTTCGCTACGAGGATGTTTCCTATGACGATCTCGATGGATTTGCTCGTTCGAGCGTCACGTTCTACAACGATGTCCGCTATCAATTGAGCCCCCAGACAGTGGCAACATTCACCTATCGCCTCAACGAAGTGGACGGAGGTCTTGAGTCCGACTCCACTAACAGTTATTTCTTGGTTGGTCTCGAGCATCGTTTCAGTCCTAACACTCTTGGAGTGGTTAAGGCTGGTGTTCAAAACCGTGATGTAGACCGCGGAGGCGAGGGTTCAAGTCCGTATGTTGAGGCAAGTCTGAGATCGCAAATCAACGAGCAATTTGCCATTAGTTCCTACATTCGCTATGGTGTAGAGGATTACGCTCGCCGGATTGTTCTCGGTGGTATTGGCGCACTTCCGTTTGAAGGGTCTGAGGCCCTGCGTCTTGGACTTACTGGAACATATGGTCTCTCCGAGGAGCTTAGTATGAATGTTGGAGTAAACTACGTGAGTTTGGGATATGTGGATTCTCTCTTGGCCGGGTTTCCTGACCTTGATGAGGAGAGTCTCAACCTCTCCGTTGGATTTCGCCTTGAGCTTTCCGATACCATGTGGCTCAACGGATCATACAACTTTGAAACCTTGTCGTCAGATATTGGTAGCATTCGGGAATATGACCGCAACCGCATCAATCTTGGTATCAACACCACGTTTTAATTGAATTAGATAAAAATCTGAACATTTCCAGCCCTCGCGGTGTCTTTTCATTGCGGGGGCTGATTTTTGTCTCTATCAGTCGTCCGCACCCACAAGTTGGTTAAATTTCTCTAAAAATATGCAAGGAACAAATTTTAGAAATGCTGATGATGCACCATCAGTCGATTATTGGCAGGTCGTGAAAAATCGTTATGGGGTAATTCTTCTGACGTTTCTCCTCGTATTCATGACAGCGGCAGTGATCACCTCGGTGATGCCCCGAAAATATGAGAGTTCCTCGGTGGTGCAGGTGCATCCTTCGGTTCTTTTGATGACTCCATTCCTTGGTGGTTCTCAGATGACACCTGGTTCGACAATGACCGCCCGCTACATGGAGAATGAGTTTGAGACTATCACGGCGCCCGAGACTCTTGCGGAAGCGGCTGAGAATATTGACTTACCAAGGCGCTGGGGTCTGGATATGGACTCGGCGATAAAGACATTGGAGAATGTGGTTGAGACCATCCCTATTCGAGGAACTGATTTTATTGAAATTACTGTCACCCATGCAAATCCGGAGGATGCCAAGGAAATAGCTGAAGCGGTTTCTCAGGCCTATATTGAGAGACGGAATAGCACGGAGGAGGGGAGGGCTCAGGAGGCTCTGGAGGCTTTGAATCAGGAGCTGCAGGACCAAGGGGATTTGGTTCAGGATTATCGCAAGGCTCTCACAGTACTTATCCAGCAATATGGGATTCCCTACTTCGATGGACGGGATTCAGGCCAAGTGGGACAGGCCGAAGAGCTGATGTATCGTCGCGCCCAGGAAAAGCTGGACACGTTGGAGCAAACTCGAGACCAGATACAAATTCAGATTCGCAAACTGATTGACACCCCCAACGAAGATTTAATTCGAACTGCTGCGGGGCTTGAGCTTCCGGAGAATCAGGTGACCTCCTACTATACAGGCTATCGTGCGGCTGATGAGCAGGTAAGTGCCATGATTGCGAGTGGCCTTGGCCCTAATCACCCGGAGGTCAAGGCAATGAGGTTGAGAGCTGATGGAGCATTGGAAAACGCAGGCAAAGAAGTGATGTCGCTCAAGGAAGTTCTGGAGACGAGGCTTAATCTTGTTGATAAACAAGTTGAAAAGATGAAGCAGATGGTTCGGGAGAAAAAAGACGGAACTGTGGATCTTTCAATGCGTCAGCATCAGTATAATAGCGCTAAAGAGGAGTATGAGCAGTCTCGGATGATGTATCGCGAGATGTCTGTGAAGCAACAGCAGCAACGCGTTTTATTGAAAATGCCCCGGACTCCGATCACTCTTCATGAGAGAGCCAAGAAAGCAAAAGCTCCGGCATATCCGAATGTCACCCTGAATCTTCTCCTCGGTGCGGGAGTTGGGTTGATTTTTGGAATCGGTATCGCCTTTCTTTTGGAGCATCTGGATACCTCAGTGAAAAGCTTGGAAGACGTTGAGCGTTATCTTCAAGTGCCTGTTTTGGCAGTAATTCCCAAGGATGTTGGCGTTCTGCATAAGCAGAGTGGAATGAGCCCCGATGCTGAAGCTTATCGAATTCTACGAACGAATATCGAGTTCAACCGCAAAAACCCCGAGGATAATTCGATCACGGTTGTCTCCGGTGGAGCAGGAGAAGGTAAGTCTACGACGCTGGTGAATCTGGCATATGTCTGTTCGCAAGGTGGATACACGACCTTAATGGTCGATGCTGACCTTCGCCGTCCGCGACTTCACAGCTTCTTCGATATTAATAACTCCGTGGGGCTCACCAACTATCTCACCACAGATCTTGCTCTCGAGGACGTGATCTTGCAGACACCGGTTGATAATTTGTATTTCCTCCCCTCAGGAATTCTGCCAGCTGATGCAGCCGGAATTCTCAACTCGCGCCGGATGTCAGAGCTCCTGCAAGATGTGAAGCAGCGCTTTGATCTCGTCTTAGTGGATTCGCCTCCTATTCTTGGTGTGAGTGACGCTGCAGTTTTGGCGAGTGAAGTTGATCTCACCATGGTTGTGGTGCAACATCGCAAGCTTCCAAGAAACATGCTGCTTCGCGTGAAGCAGGCTGTGGAAAATGTTGGAGGACAGGTAATTGGAGTGGTCTTGAACAACGTGGACGTCCGAAGCGACAGCCAGTATCAATACTACACCAGTTATTACACCTATTATGCTCCAAGTTCGCTGGAAGAGACCGGAACGCCTCAGCAAATGACTGCAGCGCCGGCATCATCCAAAACCGAGGAGAAAAAATCAGAGAGATCTTCCTCGGAAGACCTCTATTAGAAATTCAAAGGGCAGGAGTTACTGCCAATTTAGCACCTTCAAAGAAATGAAAACACTACTATTCTTCATCCTGCTCACCCTGACTCTTGGAGTCGCCATGGGACAATCAATTGAAACGAACCAAACCTTGGAGATTAAAGTCTTGGGTGTTCCGCCAGCGGAGCAGGCTCGTTTAAATTCTGTCTACCAGGTTTCGACGGCTGGCACTGTGACCTTATGGGAGATCGGGGTGATCAAGGCAAGTGGGAAGACGCCCAATCAGTTGGCGGCAGCGATTGCAGCAGCTTATAAAGCCAAAGGGATCTACACTAGTCCGAACTTCCAAGTGACTACTCCGACTGATGGAGGGCTTGTGCAGAAGAGGTTTACGGTTGGAGGCCAGGTTAAAGCTCCGGGGCCAAAGCCATTCACGAATGGACTGACCCTCTATACGGCGGTGCAGACAGCAGGCGGGAAGACTCCCTTTGGAGCGACCAATCGAGTTAAGCTGTTCCGCAATGGTAAGGTCTACCAATACAACTTAAAGGATGACCGTCACAAGAATATTAGGATTTATCCTGGGGACGCGATCGAAGTGCCACAGACAGACTGGAAAGGTCAATAGAATCAGCGAATAGTTCATTTTGAGAACGGGTTGCCTCAATGAGGTAGCTCGTTTTCTTTGGAGTGATACGGAAATGAAATTGAGAAAAGACGGAAATTCTCATGGCTGAGTGGCGCTCCTTTGCTAGACTTTCTGCAGCAGCCAGCATGTAGATTGTTGCTACAAACCTCTCACCAATAATGAAAAAATTACGCCGTTTCCTGGCTCCCATTGCCGCTTTGTGGCTTCTACCAAGTTGTCTTTCCGTGGCAGCTGACTTCAATGTTGTTGGGAGTAACATGTTTCGCATCCTGCAAAATGGGCACTATGCGCGGCTTCCGTCGGATGAAAACCTGAGTCAGCGGATATTTGACGGTTTTATTAGAGATTTGGACCCCGCGAGATTGTATTTCGAAAAAGGAGACATTGATGAGTTTCAGAAAAAATATGGCCGCAAGCTTCATGATCTTCTCCTGACCGAGGAATCAATTCCGGCAGCTAGTGAGATCTACGGTCGCTATCGCCAGCGGGTAAATGAGCGAATTGCTGTGGTAAAAAGTCTTCTCGAAAATGGAGATTTCACTTTCAAGAGTGACCGGGAAATCATGCAGGATCGGGAGGATGCTCCTTGGCCCAAAGATAGCGCTGAGGCCACTGAAATCTGGAGGCTGCGCCTGGAGGAGTCGCTTTTGGGAGAGTCCCTTCGGAGGGAGGGGATCGCCAAGAGAGCCAAGGAGCAAGGAAAGGATAATCCTCTCGAGAAAGAGCTTTCTCCTGAAAAAAAGATCGCCCAACGGTATGAGCGCTTTCTCAAAACAATCACGAAGACGGATGAAGAGGACGTGGCGAATTATTTTTTGAGCGCGGTAGCCCGTGCTCATGATCCTCATTCAGAGTATTTTAGTGCAAGGGAGCTTCAGGAATTTAAGGTTTCAATCAAGAACAAGCTTGTGGGAATTGGAGCGATGCTTCGGACTGAAGATGATGGAGCCACTAAGATAGACGGGATTGTCAATAACGGTCCGGCTGATAGGCAAGGTGACTTACAGCTCAAGGACCGTGTG
Organism: Verrucomicrobiales bacterium; assembly: GCA_002729295.1. GTDB lineage: Bacteria > Verrucomicrobiota > Verrucomicrobiia > Verrucomicrobiales > Akkermansiaceae > SW10. The sequence goes on from PBTU01000173.1 coordinate 4,925, forward strand.
GTTGCTGTTGATTCCTTAAATGACGGGAAATGGGTGGATATCATGTTCCTGCCGATTGATAAGGTGGTGGAAAAGATCCGCGGCAAAGAGGGGACGGATGTCGCCTTGAAGGTTGAGCCTGCTGATGGCGCTCCCGGGGAAACCAGGGTGATCGTTATCCGGAGGGAAGTTGTTACCATGAAGGATGAATTGGCCACGGCGGAAGTCTATTCTTATGGAGAGGGAGACAATTCGAAGAAGCTGGGAGTAGTGAAGCTCCCATCATTCTATTTCGATCCGGAAAATCGGGAGATCAGAGTATCTGTTGATTTGGAAAAATTACTTAATCGATTGAATAAGGAAAAGATTGATGGGTTGATCATGGATCTCCGAGGGAACGGCGGAGGTTCCTTGGAGGAAGTTCGCCGAATCACCAGCTTTTTTGTGGGACGTGGTCCCGTGGTTCAGATAAAGGCCACAAGCGGACATGTTGAATCTCTGGGTTCGAATGCCTCAAGGAAACCGACATACGACGGCCCCATGGTAGTGCTCACTGACAAAGGGAGTGCCTCTGCCAGTGAGATTCTTGCCGGGGCTCTACAAGATTATAATCGTGCCGTCATTGTGGGCGAGTCCTCAACCTTCGGAAAGGGGACAGTCCAGCAGCCTTTGGAAATTTCCAGATTCATGCCGCTCTTCGCAGATCACGACCGGGCTGGTGCAGTGAAGTTGACGATTCAAAAGTTCTATCGGGTTGCTGGAAGTTCGACTCAGAAAGAGGGTGTTATTCCCGATATTGTTTTTCCGTCCGTTCGAGATGCTTTGGAAGTTGGCGAGAAGTATGCCGATCATGCTTTGCCTCACGATACAATAAACCAGGCGGTTGATTTCCGTCCCTTCAACCGTCAGAGTCTCTTTCTGTCAGTTCTTCAGGAAAAGAACGAGGTCCGCGTGAAGGCGAGCAAAGATTTTAAATATGTATTCGAGGATAAGAAGCGGGTTGAGGAGCGGCTCAAGAAAAACACGGTGTCTCTCAATATTGAAAAACGGCGTGCTGAAATTGCCGAGAATGATCTGCGCCGGAAGGCCCGGAATGCCGAGCGCTTGAAGCGCTTCGAAATCCAGGAAAAACAGGATAAGAAAAAGTTTACGATTTACCGAATGACCTTGGATGATATCGGCAAGCCCGAGCTTCCCCAAGTTGACCGGGAGAGTGACAAGGAGTGGCATATGCGTCGTGCCAAGGACGAGATTGCCGACTTGGATGATACTCCTGAATGGCCCAGCGGTCTCGATGTGACCAAGCGGGAAGGGCTGGCAGTCCTGGCAGATCTAGTTGACGCCGTGAAGGCCAGCAAGATTGCCGGCGTTCTCAGAAAAGACTAGATCAGTTCTCGATGTCTGCTATCGCAGGGAATCTTTTCCGGGTCCGCGAGCTGGTGTCCCGTGCGGCAGTCCGTTCAGGGCGCAAGGTGGATCTTCTGGTGGTCTCTAAGAAATGGGGAGCCGAGGTGATCGAGGAGGTGATTGAGTGTGATCAGTTCTTGTTTGGAGAGAATCGTCTACAGGAAGGTGAGGAAAAAATCCCCGCTCTGCCTGAGGCTCTGGAGTGGCATTTTATTGGGGGATTGCAGCGAAACAAAGTCCGCAAAGTCCTCCAGCTATTTTCGGTGATTCATAGTATTTCATCCCTGAAATTAGCATCCTACGCCAATCGCGTTGCCGGAGAATTGGACCTGTGCCCCAAGGTGTATTTGGAGGTGAATATTGGCGAGGAAGAACGTAAGCACGGATTTACTGCTGGCGACGTGACCGCTCAAATTGAAGAAATTTTGGCAATGTCTAATCTCTCAGTGGAGGGTTTGATGTGCATCCCTCCAAGAGGAGATTCTCCCGAGGATTCGCGCCCATGGTTTGTTAAAGTGAGACAATTACAGGAAGAGCTTGAGCGTCAGACTGGACGAAATTTTCCTGGATTGAGTATGGGAATGAGCAGCGATTTTGAAATCGCGATCGAAGAGGGATCGACGATTGTCAGAGTGGGCTCGGCGATTTTTGGACCGAGACAATAAGAGACGATGAGTGTGATTAAATTGAAGCAATTAGCACCGATCGGCAATGAACTGGCCTTGGCTTGGGAGGATGGGGAGGAGAGCTTTCTCAGTTTTGACCATTTAAGAAAATCCTGTCCTTGTGCCGCTTGCCAGGGCGAGCCCGATGTGACCGGCAAGGTCCTTGTTCCCAAGGTGGCCCATGTCGGAAAAAGCTTTGAGCTTGTTCGCTATGAGATCGTGGGTGGTTATGCCCTCCAGCTTTACTGGGCTGACGGGCACAACACCGGGATCTACTCTTTTGACTACCTGCGCGGGCTTAGTTGAGATTGAGAGCCCGGTCGACGAGGCGTTTGATTCCGTCGGTTGCCATGGTGCTTCCGGGGTGAAGATCCTTGGCGCGGTAGAACCATGAGAGTGAGGAGCCGATATTGCCGTTCTCTTCCAGGGAGCTCGCCCTATCGAGTGCGTTGGTGAATGCGGAGGCCTTCCCCTGCATTTGGGTCATTACCTGGTTGAGGTTTGGATCGTCGGGGAAACGGTCGTAAATGGGCTTTAACTTCTCCCAGGCCGCATAATGCTGCCCTAAGCGGCCCAATTCTTCGCTACCTTTGATGGCGAGTTCAATGGTGCCAATATTCTCGATGACCTGACGGAATTTTTCCTGCCGGTCGGAGTCGTTTTTGATCGAGGGTGCTAGTTCGTGTTGGCGTTTAAAGACCTCGCGGTAGTTCTTCTCGGCAAACAATCTGTCGAAATCATTTCTCAGTCGAATCATCGATCCACCGGCATCGACCAGACGGTCAAATTCGGCTAATTTGGGATTTTGAGGCCACACTTCCATGGCCTTCTGAATTTCTTCACGAGCCTTTTCGACGTCACCTGCTGCCAGGTGGTTTTTGGCCATCATGATAGACATGTCGCTGGCACGAGAGAAGGTCGCGACGGCTGCTTGTGCTTTGGTGGCATCAAAATCCTTGGCCTGTGATTGCAGAACTTTGATCTGCGTGGTGGCAGTTGCGAAGTCCTTTGACTCGATGGCGTTGAGCAGGGCATAGGATCCTCGCACGAATTCAAGAACCTTTCGCTTCTTTGTACGAGCAAGGGTGTTAATCGAGGGCATGAACTCTCCAATCATGTAGGATTCGGAGAGTCGCTTGGAGGCAGATTCAAGTTCATCTTGCTCGACCAAGAAAATGAACGCTTCCACGCCCTTGTTCACGTCGTGCATGGCCTCATTCGCCAGTGAGTCTAGGGTTGAGACTGTTGGGCTTACTCCGAGGCTTTCGGTGAACATCTTGTCGAGGTCGGACTTGTCGTCAAGGTAGAGAGCGCCATCTCCATCAGACCAGATTTGATTATAAAAACGGGACGCCATCACGACGTGTTCAAAGCGACGTTGCAGGAAGAATTGCACCATCAGGGCTTGATACTGCATCTTGGCAAGTTCGGTTTTGATTTCGGTCTTCAACTGGTGGCCTTTTTTCAGAGCCTCGATCTCAGCGATGCGTTTGACCTTGTTGACGTAGTCGAGTGATTGGACGCCCCGGCCAGTTTGGGTGGCTTCGCTGTTGGTCTTGTTTTTCCCGTTTCCTCCACCAGATCCGCCGCCGACGGGCTGGGAGTCACCTACGGAGGGGTCCCGATCAGTTTTGGCTTTCCAATCGGCTTCTCCGATGACTCGCTTTTTCTCTTTCTCCATCGCTGTGATGAGATCTTTTGTCCCTCGGACATCTCTCTTCGCGAGCATTGCGGTGTAGATGGCATTGGAGAGGGAATCGCAAAGCCGGGCGTCGCCTGGGTAGCTTGACGCGCGCGGGAGGAGCGCGACGGCATCGCGGAAGACGGGGCCTCCCTTACGATGAGGTGACATCATGGCGAGAATTTCTTCGATGGTTGCGCGGTATTTTTTTGCCTCCTCCGAGCTTTCTTCGGGCTCATTGAGATACTTCTGAAAACGGGCCTCGAAGAAGCGGTTGTCGCTGGCTGCCCAGGTGCTGCCGTTCCAGGAGATGGTCTCCCCGGCTGGGTTGTAGAAGGGAAGCTCATTTCCGAAGGTTTTGTTGTTCGAGGGCCCGGGTTTGGGTTTGGAGCGCACGACGGTATCGTTTCCTCCTCCGGAGGGTCTGCTCGAACTGCCGCCACTGGGCGGGGTGTAGACTTGCGAGGCAAGTGGGAGGGTGAGGGTGAGGGAGAAGAGAATCTTTTTCATGAGATTGGGTGGTTAAAGTTGGGTGACTTCGAGGGCCACGGGGACTCCGTCGGTGTTGAACTCGATAAGAAAGGTGTAGGTGTCTTTTTGGTTGAGGTTTCCGGCGGTAAAACCGTCGGGGATAATGATGGGAATATGGACTGGATTGCCGTCCTGTTCAACTTCAAGAGTGACGATTTGCGAGGAAGCGCGAATTTCCCGGGCGATGAGAACGCCAGTGACCTGGTTTTTGTTGCCTGCAAGGCTCCGCCCGTTGGTCCGGAAGCTGACCGCATCGAGTACCGGGGCGTCAAAGCCAGAGGGTTTTTGGTTGATGAACCAATATCCTGCTCCGAGGACAACAATAAGAACGATCGCTCCAACGAGGAGAGCCTGAGTATTAACGCCTGAACTTGCGCGACGAGCCATAATATTAGGGTAAGTGGTTTATGTGTCCCATTGGTGACGGCTGGAGCCGATCCAAGAGGCGATGAGTCCAATGATAATATGGATAGAGAGAACAGAAAAGCATGTGTTTGAGGCCGAGAGGGCCGTTTCCACGACGGTATTTACAGCTGTCCGGGAATTTCCGATTAATGAGGTGACGCTTCCTGACCAAGCCCAATAGGCGGAAATGAAAGGGCGGGTAAATGGTTCCACGGTGAGGGGGAGAGCCAGAACGGCCCCGGAAAGCGGAAGCTGGAATCCCACGAGATAGACTGAAAGCAGTGAGGCTTGCTCTGCGGTGCGCATCAAGCTGGATATCCCCAAGCAAATAGATGTCATGGCCGCATTCACCAGAATAAGGAAAAAAGCATGGCTCATGAAATCGCCGCCGAACGTCCAGAAGAACTGCACAAACCAAGCCATCCAGAGGGATTGCACAAGAATGAGGAAAGAAAGGAATGCTACTTTGCTCATCAGATAGGCGAAAGGGCTTACTCCTCCGAATTTTTCCTTTTCGAAAATTTGGCGTTCCCCGGCGATTTCGCGGGCCGCATTATTCGAGCCCATCAGGGAGAGGAGCACGACCTGGAACATAATCATTCCCGAAATCGCTGATCCAACCTGAGCGCGGTCTTGTTCCACCCCGACTTGAAGTTTGAATTCTTCCTGAAGATCTCCGCCAGTTGATCCGGTAAACTGGCGCATGCTCTCGTTCGCCCGGTCGGCGAAAAGGATCACTAAAAGGGGGAAGCAGATCAAAATGGCCAGTTGAAGGATGATTTGGCCACGATCTCGCGCGAAGATTTTACATCGTCGGCTGAGAAGGGTGGAGAATTGGCTCAGAAGTCCTGGGGCTTTGACGGGTGGAGGCAGCTCGGCGATGATTTCTCCGTCTTCATCCTCTTCGGGCCCGGTATAGACGGTGTGCTTCAATTTGAGGATCCCCCGATCAATGAGTGCTTTGCGGTTGCGCTCGATCTTGGAGTAGTAGCTTTCCTGATGTTTGAGCCAGGAGGAACGCCATTTTTCGGAGCTTTGCTTCGCGAGTTGCGGATAGACGAGCTCGGTATGATCCACCGAGAAGTAGTGGGTGAGTTGATCCGGAGTGCCGTGATAGGCGACCCGCCCTTCATGGAGAACCAGAATCGAGTCGTAAAGCTCCAGGTGAGCCAGCGAGTGGGTGACCGAGAGGACGATGCGGCCTTCTTTGCGCGAGATGTCGTGGAGGAGATTGACGATTTCCCTCTCTGATCGAGGATCGAGGCCACTCGTGACCTCATCACAAAGAAGAAGTTTTGGGTCGGAAACCAGCTCCATGGCGAGGCCAAGCCGTCTTTTTTGCCCCCCTGAGAGAACGCTCACGGGCCGGTCGGCAATGGGAGCCAGTCCGGTTTCCTCGAGAACACGGTCAATGCGGTGGTCGAGTTCTTTGGTTCCGCGGGTTTTCACGCGGAGCTTTGTGGAGGCCTCGACAGATTCGTCGACGCTGAGTTGGTCATAGGCGATCGAAAACTGCGGGACGTATCCAATCTCCCAGGGTTCCAAATCACCATCCTCCGAGAGATTTCGTCCTTCCCACCACAGGGTACCGTCAGATTCCGGATTGAGGCCGGCTACGGTCTTGAGCAGGGTGGTTTTTCCGCAACCGGAGGGCCCGACGATAGCCATGAAGTGGCCTCGAGGAATCTTGAGGCTGACACGGTCGACGAGATTATGGGGTTCACCATCCTTATGAATGGCAAAACAAACATCTTTCAGTTCGAGCACTGGTAGCGGTGGTTGATCGGTAGGTTGGTGTCCCGAAGAGAGTGAATTCTCCCCGGAAGAGCTAATATGACGAAATCATGCCGAGAGGGGAAGTCAGAAAGCACGATCAATCTCTTTGCGCTTAGGGTTGCCCATTCGTTCATTTAAGACATACTCACGACAACTAACTCGAAAAAATCATTCTGTGGACCTCACTGAAATCAAAAAAATCGTCAAACTCATGGATGATCATGGGCTTTCGCAATTCCAATACGAAAAGGAAGATTTTAATCTCAAGCTGAAGAAAGGGGTAGATATCGATGAGATTCAAGGTCTTTTGGGATCTCTCGGTTCAGGTGCGGCTCCTGTCGCTCCGATTGCGGCACCTGCTCCAGTCCCTGCCGCTGAGAGCGCTGCTCCAGAGCCTGCTGGAGAGGAAGTCTCCTCACCGATGGTGGGGACATTTTATCGTAAGGCTTCTCCTGAATCTCCCAATTTCGTGGAAGTCGGTGATGCGGTCAATGAAGGGCAGACCCTCTGTATTATCGAGGCAATGAAAGTGATGAATGAGATTAAGGCTGAAAAATCCGGGACGATTTCTCAGGTTTGTGTCGATGACGGCAATTCCGTGCAGTTTGGGGATGCTCTTTTCCGACTTCAGTAATCTAGCCCTGATATCCCTATGTTTTCGCGCGTCCTCGTAGCCAACCGGGGTGAAATTGCCCTGAGAATCATCCGTGCCTGCCGTGAACTCGGTGTGGAATCAATCGCAGTCTATTCTGAGGCTGATGTTGATTCAATGCATGTTCAACTTGCTGATGATGCGGTCTGTATTGGGCCGGGCCCCAGCAAAGAAAGTTATCTGAAACCTGATCGGATCATCGCGGCCGCGGAGATCATGGAGGCTGATGCCATCCATCCGGGATACGGTTTTCTCTCGGAAAACGCCCGTTTCGCGGAGATATGCGAAAGCTGTAACATTAATTTTATCGGGCCCTCTGCCGAGGTGATTCGCACCATGGGGGATAAAAATACCGCCCGTGCCACGGCTTTGGCAAACGGAGTGCCGGTAACCCCGGGGTCCGATGGGATTGTGGCGTCGATCGAAGAAGGTTTGGCTTTGGCCAGGGGAATTGGGTTTCCGGTCATGGTGAAGGCTACGGCCGGCGGAGGGGGACGTGGCATGCGCCCGGTGATGGATGAAAGCGAGTTCGAAAGCCAGTTCAATGCGGCATCCAAAGAGGCCGAGGCCTGTTTCAATAATGGGGATTGCTACATCGAAAAGCTCGTTCTTGAGCCTCACCACATCGAATTTCAGATACTGGCGGACAATTACGGAAATTACCTCCAGTTGGGTGAGCGGGATTGCTCAATGCAACGTCGCAACCAAAAGATTATCGAGGAGTGTCCTAGTCCGTTGATTTCCGAAGAACTTCGCGAGAGGATGGCAGTTGCCTCGGTCAGTTTGATTAAAGCGATTGAATACCGGAATGCAGGCACGATTGAGTATTTGGTAAATGCCGATGCTACCGATTTCTATTTCATGGAGATGAATACCCGGATTCAGGTAGAGCATCCTGTGACCGAGGAGGTGATGGGATGTGAATTGATCAAAGAGCAGATCCGTATTGCTGCGGGGGATCCGGTCTCGGAGCATGTGATCGGAACTGAGCCTCGAGGGCATTCCATCGAATGTCGTATTAATGCCGAAGATCCATACAACAACTTTACCCCAAGCCCAGGAACGATCGACCTTTGGTATGCTCCGGGTGGCAAGGGAGTTCGCGTCGATACGCATGTCTACTCCGGTTATACCGTGCCTCCTCATTACGACTCCATGATCGCCAAGTTGATCGTGACCGCTTCCTCCCGAGAGGTGGCCATTGCGCGAATGAAGAGGGCTCTCGCTGAATTCATAATTGGTGGAATCAAAACGACGATTCCTTTCCAGCAGGAGATTATTGATCATCCGGATTTCATTAACGGGAAATACGATATCGCCTGGGTGGAGAAATACCTAAAAGAGAAGGAGCTCTAGGCGATGGTCGATATTTCGGATGCTTTCCTCTATGGGATCGTTGACTTGGGCTATGTTGATAAAAGTAAGGCCGTCGGAATGGCGCGCTCCCTCTTGGATGGGGGCGTTGGCCTGCTTCAGTTGAGGGCGAAAGCCCATCAGCCTGATGCATTACTCCCTCTGGCGAATTTGCTCCGGGAGGCGTGCGACGAGTTTTCCATTCCCCTTGTTGTTAATGATCACGTGAATCTTGCCCGGGATTGTCGCGCCCACGGATTACACCTGGGCCAGGATGATGGGAGCTTGTCAGCTGCGAGAGAAGTTCTTGAAGATGGAGTGATCATTGGACGGTCCACCCATTCGGTCGAGCAGGCCCGTTCCGCGTTGGAAGAAGGGGCTGACTATATTGGATTTGGTCCCGTTTTCCCCACCCCCACAAAAGAGGGGCGTCCGGCGATCGGATTAGGTGATATTTCCGAAGTTCAATCTACCGTGGGTTCGAAAATCCCCGTGTTTTGCATAGGCGGGATAAAGCCCATGAATCTTACTGAGGTTATCGCGGCCGGAGCCCGCCGGTGTGTCGTGGTGTCTCATTTGTTGCAGGCCCATTCTCCAAAGGAAGAAGCGTCTCTAATCCTTTCCACTCTGATCAACCATAGTCACTAAATAGAATGTCGATACTCGTGGGCGGCTCAGTCGCCATAGATAATGTAAAAACTCCTTCAGCGGACGAAAAAGGCCTCCTTGGAGGATCCGCTAGTTACGCCGCCCTGGCTGCAGCCAAGTTAGCCTCCCCGGTTCACCTTTTGGGGATCGTGGGTCATGATTTCCCGGCAGGCCATTTAACGATGCTTGAGGGGAACGGGGTGGACCTTGGTGGTCTGGAACATTCGAGCGAGGAATCTTTCACCTGGAGTGGTGAATATCACGAAAATATGAATGAGAGAACCACCCACAACGTGGCGATCAATGTTCTGGAGCACTGGGAAGTGAAAGTTCCCGATGCCGTGGCCTCGTCTCCCTTTGTCGTGCTGGCCAACATGGCCCCGCTGAACCAATTGGAGCTGCTTTCCCAGTGCACAGCGTCGGAGAAGTTCGTGGTGGCCGACACCATGGATCTATGGATTGCCATTGCGCGTGATGAATTGGAGGAGGTGATGGCAAAAATTGACCTCTTAGTGATCAATGAGGGAGAGGCCCGCGAATATGCCGGAACGAATAATCTCATCTTGGCCGGTGAGCGTCTCCGAGAGAAAGGGCCGCAATATGTTGTAATCAAACTGGGGGAGTTCGGTGCACTCCTTTTTGGTGAGAACGAATTTTTTCGCTGTGGAGCCTGGCCACTGAGAGACCTTGAGGATCCGACAGGGGCGGGGGATACCTTTCTTGGTGGGATGATCGGGCATCTGGCCTCTCAAAATGCCGTGGCACCCAGCTTCGCCCAGCTTCGGCGGGCCGTTGTGATTGGGTCGATTCTCGCGTCCTACACCTGCCAGGACTTTTCCACGAGAGCCCTGGAGGCTGTGACTTCGCATGATTTGGATTCCAGAATGAAGGAGTTCGAGCTGATTTCTCAGTGGTAGGTGGCGAAATGGTGCGCTTTGTTGAAGCCACAAGGGTTTTTCCGCTTAAAAAAAATGAACAAAATGACAAAAAAGGCATTGACCACCCCCCGTTCCCAGCGATAGCTTTCCAGTGGATTGCCTGCGGATACTCACTTTCTTCGCGAAAATGAGTCTTAAACACCAAAGAAAAAGAAAATGAAAATGAAAACAAAAACTCTGAAAGTCGCTGCAGCGATGGGCCTTACCGCTCTGCTTGTTGGTAGCGCCGCAGCTCAAGAATCAGCGTCAAAGCCTGTCGGTTATGAAACGCTTCCGATCAACGGCGGGTTCAACTATCTTGGCCTTCGCTTGCACGAAGCACCTGTCGCCAGTGGAACAGTAACTGCGGTCGATGCCGACTCCGTTACAGATAGTAATGCTGACTTTTCTGCATTGACCGGCACCTATGTGCTCGAAATCGCTAACGCCACTGGAACGATTCAACAGGTGGCTTCCTTTAATGGTGCAACTGACATCCCCACTGCTGACCTCACTGCCGTGGTAGCAGTTGATGACACCTACACACTGCGTCCTGTAGCTACCTTGGCTTCCGTGTTCGGACTAGCCAATGAGTCAGGTTTGGATGCTGGTACTGGTGGCCCTGCTGGAGCGGACGTCGTGTGGCTCCCTACTGCTACTGGTTTTGATAAGTATTATTATGACAGCTTTGGCCCAGCGTTTGGTGGAGCCACTTGGGCTAAGATTGATGATGGTGGTGGGCTTCCTACTCCTGTTGCTGCCCCTAGTGCAGTTAACATTTTCTACACCGATGGTGTGGTTCTCGTTGGAGCTGGCGTTGACAACTCACTCGTCGTTACTGGCTCAGTAAAGTTGACTTCAACAGACTTGGCTCTTCAAGACGGATTTAACTACCTCAGTAGTATTTCTCCTGCCGGTGGATCTCTAGGCACCATGTTTGGCGCTGCAAACGAGGCCGGGTTGGATTTTGGTACTGGCGGGCCCGCTGGAGCTGACGCAGTTTGGATTCCGACTGCTAATGGATTTGACAAGTATTACTACGATAACTTTGGTCCAGCGTTTGGCGGGGCCACATGGGCGCAGATTGACGATGGTGGTGGACTTCCAACTGCCGTTGCTGATGCCAATGCTGTCTCAACTGATGATGCAAGTGGAATTATTATCGTGAATGCCGGCGGACAGGGTGCTGTCACTGCGGGTGTTCCGTCATTCTACTCACAATTGTAAAAAAAATCATTCCACAACTATGAAATTGAAATTAATAACGATCTTCGGTCTTGCAACGGTTGCGGCTAACGCTGCTACCAACTCAAGTATCACGAACTTCTCCCTGCCAACATCGGCCTTGCCGATTGTGGACAATGCAGGTAACCCAATTGCTACGGCGGATTCAAGCATCCAATTCGGATCATTCTCCGATGCATTTGCTGCGACCTTGGGTGATTTGGATACCCTCACGGCCGACGATGCTGTGATCGCGGCATTCACCCCAACAGGTCCATCGGGAGTATTTGCCCAGCCAGGTTTGTTCAATACCGTGCTGCAGACAGATGGAACAGGTGCTCTTGGAGATGCCGCTGGAGACAACGGTGCGTATGCATTGGTCACATGGACTGGTGGAGTTGGAAATCAGGCTCTCGTGATTGATTTGGGACAAGCGTTCCCTAAGCAAGTTGCGGGAAATGCTAACCTTACTCTTGGTCGGGCAATCGAAGTTGGTGATGTTGCGTTTGGCAATCAAACACTCGTCGGCGCCGACACTTCTGCGCTTCCTTCTCCGTTTCAGCCATTCAGCCAAGGTATCACCTTTGATGCCGGCGTTGTCATTCCTGAGCCGTCGACCGGGCTTCTTAGCCTGATTGCTGGACTTGGGCTCCTTGGACGCCGTCGTCGCTAGTTTGCTTCCAGTAAGCAACACGAATCTTTTTCTTTTCGTTTTCACACCCGTCTCCTGAGGGAGGCGGGTGTTTTTTGTGCCCTGATGGAGAGGGTTGGATCAGGGAAACTGATGCCTCCGTATCCTTGACAGAAAGGCGTGTCTACGGCACGGGAGGTGTGCACAATTATGAGTAAATTAACAATTCGAGATCTTGATGTCGCTGGTAAGGAGGTTCTCATGCGGGCTGACTTCAATGTTCCTCTCAATGACAGCCTTTTGATTACGGATGACACCCGCATCCGTGCTGCTCTGCCCACGATCGAGCAATTACGGGCGGCAGGAGCCAAATTAGTTCTGTGTTCCCACATGGGGCGTCCCTCCGCCGATCGCGAGGAAAAGTATTCGCTGAAGCCTGTTGCTACTCGTCTGGCTGAAGCATTGGGATGTGACGTGAAATTCGCCAGTGATTGTATCGGAGACGATGCAGAGGCACTCCGTGCCGGGCTTGTTAATGGCGAGGTGCTTCTTCTGGAAAATACCCGATATTACAGCGAGGAGAAAAAGAACGACGCCAATTTTTCAAAATCGCTCGCTGGAAACGCCGAAATCTTCGTCAACGATGCCTTTGGAACAGCACACAGGGCCCATGCTTCGACTGAGGGGGTCACCCACCATGTGACACAGAGTGCCATGGGGCTTCTCATCGAGCGTGAACTTGAGTTCTTGGAGGGAAAACTTGCGAATGCTGAGAGTCCCTTTGTCGTGATCATGGGCGGAGCCAAAGTGAGTGATAAGATTGAGGTGATCAATGCGCTTCTTGAAAAAGCTGACACTATTCTTATTGGTGGAGCAATGGCCTACACCTTCCGCAAGGCGCAAGGCTATGAAGTGGGGATGAGCCTAGTGGAGGACGATAAGATGGAGCTAGCTCTTGAGATTATGGAGAATGCTGAAGTCAAGGGGGTGAAGTTTCTGCTCCCCGCAGACACCCGGATCACCAAGGAATTCACGGAGGGAGCTGAAACCTGGAATACCGAAGTCTATGGACAAGGTGGGACTATTCCCTCTGATAAAGAAGGAATCGATATTGGTGATGTCGCGATCGAAGAGTTCAAGGCGGTCGTTGCTGGGGCCAAGACGATTCTCTGGAATGGTCCAATGGGTGTTTTCGAGAAAGATTGTTTTGCCAAGGGAACGAAAGAGATTTCCGAAGCGGTTGCCGAAAGTGGTGCCTTGAGCATTGTTGGTGGCGGAGACTCCGTGACTGCCGCGGTCAAGTTTGGCGTTGCTGATCGGATGAGCTTTATCTCCACCGGGGGGGGCGCCTCTCTCGAGTTACTCGAAGGAAAGGTCCTGCCCGGAGTGGAAGCGCTTTCCGAGTCATAGGGGGCAAAAATCTCAAAGATCTCGGCTCTTTGGAGTCGGGATCTTTTTATGGCGTGACGAGACGCCTGACGCGGTAATAGCGCATCTCAGGGCGATGGGGATCTTCGTCAGTAAAGTTGATGATCTGTCCGAATTGGGTGGCAACGAAAGTCGAATTGGGGAGATCGCTCAACCATTGACCGAGCGAGTTAGTGTATTCAATTTGGTAGGTCCATCCAATCTCCCCGCTAAACTGGAGGGTGGGAAATCCCTCGCCGTTGAAGCTGGGAATGGAGCTTTTCACAGTGGGAGCTCCGAAGGGAATGGCCCAAATATTGCAATCGGCGACCAGAAGCCAGTTGTTTCCGGCCATCGCGGGGTCTGGGTCTGTCACGATCCACTCGTAGGAAAAAGTGCCGAGGTCTCGCGCATTTCCAGAGGCGGTAAATTGAATGCTTTCGAAGAGGGGAATCCCATCAAAGTCCGCGCTCCAGAGGTTATTTTGAAAATCGATAGAAATTGCGAGGAGAGAAAGCTCTCCGTGGAGGAATTGAATCGTGGTGTTTCGCACGGTGACGCCGTCGTCGTAGAAGATGCCAAAACTCTCGCGTTCGTTGCTAAATTGAATGGCCGCCAGAAAGTCACCTTGGGTGTTGTAGAGGGTAACGAAGAAGGAGTCATATTTCTCGTTAGTGGAATCTTCTAATCCAATCAAGGTATCGATTTCGATGGTAGCAGTTCCTTCGCCCACAGGGTCATGGTTGATTTGCTGGGTGAGATAGTTCCAGCGTACTGTGGGTTGACGAAAGCCGAGAAAAGAACTTTTCCCGAGGCCCTCCATAATTTCGTTGTCGATTCCTTGGATCCCACCTGTTTGAGCATAGCTGTTTGAGAACCATCCATCTTGTCCGTTCCAAAGATCAGGACCGACGTTGAAGTTTTCAAAAGCGGTCGAGTAGAGAAGCCCGGTCTTTCCATGGGCTGCGAGGGTAGTGAGCAGAGTGATCCCAAAAATAATAAGATGCAGGGAGCTGGCCACGATTTGCGAAATTGCCTGGAGTTGTCAATTAGCGGGCGGGAACTGGAGCGGGGGCCGGTGCGATGTCGTTGATCCTCGGGTGTGGCTTGGGGATCTTGGCGGGATCAACAACGGGAAGGGAGTCGATTTTCCTCAGAAATTCCCCCTTGCTGACCTTGCCGTCATTGTCGAGATCGAGATTGTGATAGAGTTCATCACTTACTCCGGGCCGGACTTCATCACGCGCACCCACTGCGGCGATGCTATTAAATTCAGCGAGGGTGAGAAATCCGTCGGAGTTGTTATCAACTTCGTCAAAGCGAAGGGCGCGTCGCGCTTCGATTCGTTTCCGGATGGCTGATTTAGCGGCTTCGCGTTCGGAATGAGAGATTTTACCATCGCCGTCGTTGTCCCAGCGGTTTTTAGGGCGCTTCCCGCGCTGATTCCCGCGATTCTTGCGATCTGCGCTGAGAGCCTTTAGTTCCTCGGGTGAGAGTCCGCCGCTTTCATCGATATCGTAGAGTGAGAGAAACTCCGAAAGCGTGCCATTTCCAAAGGTGCGATCCTGGGCCAAACCCGTAATGGGGAAGACGAGAAGGCAGAGAAATAAGTAAGTATGCATAATCAATTGGCTTTCAATCTTAGAGACGAGCGTGAGACGGGGAGTGTTACGAAAAGTTCTCATGACTTTTTTCTTAATCGGATTCTGAGAGGTTACGCCGGTTGTGGGGGGTGGGCCCGGATGAGGCGGGAAGATTTTCTTCAGGAGAGGTATGATTTTCGAGATCGGCTTCGAGTCGGGCGATGATGTTGCTCCACCAGACTTCGCGCTCGGCAACTGATGCCGCGTAGTCGAGTTGTTGTTCGCCATCAAGGAGGGCGAAGAGTTGGTCTTCGAAATCAGAGCGGAGGAGGGGGGGGGCTAACGGGGAGGTTGCGGATGCATTAGGCTGAAGGCTGGCGTAGCGCTTTCCCGGAAGATATCCGGGAGTGGCTCGCAGAATGAGGGGGCGGAGTTTTTCAATTTGATCCTGGTTGAGGAAGAGCGTCTCGGTGAGTTCGCCGAGCCGGGAATAGGCGAGGGATTCGACTTCGTTTAGGGCGGGACGTCGTGATCTGAGGGCCGAGTAACCGCTTGGTATGTAAGAGAAGACTTTGCGTGCTTTGGCTTTTTGAGGTAAACCCGAGCTTTGAGTCTGAGGTTCGTCCTTTTTCGTCATCACGCCCAAGGCCACCGCGGTTGCGAGGACTCCGATGGATGAGGTAAACGAGCGCATTGGATAGACTTAGCTCTGAGGATTGAATCGATTGGAAAATTCTCGTTGGAGGAGTTTTCGATTGGCTTCGAGGATCTTTTGTTGGCGTTGATTGAGCTTCGTGGCGATTTCACCGTGGAAGTTTAAGAGGCTTTCGTAGTATTGAACCAAAGCTTGTTGCCTGCTGTCAAGGACGAGGGTGGTAAGGTTTTCGAGCTCTGGAGCGATCTCGGTCTCTTGCTCCGGGGTTAAATCGAGCGAGGAACGGAGGGAAGCGAGGATTTCTTCAGAGAGATTATCGATAGGAACAGTAGGTGCTGGGGCGCTCTCATGAGTAGAAAGTCGGCCAAGACCAAAGCCCGAGGCAAGAATGGTGATGAGTGCTGCTCCGATGAGGATGGAGTCGCGAAGGGTTGTTTTCATGATTCGATGGAGTGAGAGATTGAAAAGTCAGCGTCGGGGAGAGGCAGGAACTGTTGATCGATAGGGGGTTGGTTAAGAAGATTCATGCCCAGGAGGATGGCGGCGGCTCCGGCCATACTGAGGGAATACCGACGCCAGAGGAGGAGGGCCCGCGATTGCTTGGGCAGGCCCAGATTGGCGGCCGCGACCACGCGGGTGGCGAATCCATACGGAGCTTTGTCTTTCTCGGACGGAGTGCGGAATTTTGGGGCAATTTCTTGCCAACGGTCTTCGGGGTTCATGAGAGTAGGACGGTTGATTGCTCCAGGGATTCAAGGGCTTGGCCCAGTTTGCGTCTGGCCCGCATCGCGGTGACGCGGACGCGGGAGGCTTTCCAGTCAAGAAGGGCGCAGACTTCGTTGACGGTTTTTTCCTCGAGGTCGAGGAGGCGGATGATCATCTGTTCCTTGGGTTTCAGGGAAGTGAAGAGTTTTTCGAGGACTTCGTGGGCCAAGCCGGGGGTGCCTTCGATGGAAGCCGGGGAATTGGTGTCGAAACGTTCGGCTTTCCCGAGAAATTGCGCCTCCTCGGTGTCGAGTTCCGCGAAACTCATCACTTTCCGGGTATTCTGGCGCCGGAGGCGGTCGTAGCAGGTGTTGATGGCAATTTTTGACACCCAGTGCTCGAAGGCCCGGGGACCGGAATATTGATGGAGCCGGGTGAATATTTTTAAGAATACCTCCTGAGACAGGTCCTCCTCGGCCTCCAAACGGGGGCGATGACGGCGAACGATGGAGATGACAAGTGGGTAAAGCATTTCGACGAGTTCCCTGGCTACGGCTTCATCACCTGCGCGGACGGCACTGAGAATGTCAGGTGTGACAGGCTGATGATTGGTATCCACAAGGTGATTTCGGGGTGGGGTAGTATAATGGCCCAAGAGATTAAGACGGGAGCCCGGCCAGAGCGTTACGAAAATTTTGGTCTTGTTCTTAAAAAAGAGGAATCTTTGATTTTAGGAGGCTATTGAGTCGGAATTTGGAGCGTCTTTTCCAGACGATAGTCGTTCCAAACCAAGCAAATTGGCACTATACCGCCGGCAAGACTCCCGAGATTGGTGCCACGATTGAGAAAATCGAGGGGAAAGACCGGATCGGGAAGAAGCGCAGTGCGGCCCGCTGCTGAGCCCAATTGGTTAAAAAAGGTTGATAATCACCTGTTATTGTTATTTTCTCTGTCTTGAATTCCTGATGATTTCGGATTCGGAATCCCTTGGACAACCACAACCTGAGACAAACCTGATGAAAAAAATCGCTATTCTGCTTTCCGCATTTGCCTTCCTCGCCGTTTCCAGCTGCCAGACCATGACAGGTCTGGGCCGCGATCTCACCGGTGCCGGACAGAAGCTTCAAAATGCTGCGAACCGCTAATTGCCGGAGTTCCAGCAAATACTTCCCAAGAGCAGCCTGCGGGCTGCTCTTTTTTGTGGGTTTCTTCGTGACGGATATCGGTCTCGCCATGGTGGGATCGCTCGTTAAAGTTTCTCCCAAGAAGAAGCTCTTTATGATCCCACCGGTGCTTGCAGTTTTTATTGGTTCACGGAGGAACACGATTCCCGATCGAGACTGGGGCGCGAATGTGGATCAGCTGTATGCTTTGGCTCCTCCGTTCGCAGGTCGTTGGTATACCAAGCCCATTGATCCGGCAATCGCACTTGAACTCATGGCCCGTCAATTCGAGGCGAGGTTGGAGGAAGATTCCTTGTTCTATCTCGAGGCTGCCATGTGGAAGTCAGCGGGTGGCCCCAAGGGAGTTCTGGGAGAAGAACTCGTACAAAAACATTACGCCTTCGCCAGACGCTATAAAGCTGAAGTAAAACCAGAGCGCGCAGCGGCCCACTTCGAACGAGCCCTGGCAATCGCGCCCTCTGCCAGGATGTATCACGACTGCGGCACGATGCTCGCCAGCCACAGGGAACTTACCCAAGCAAAAGCTCTTCTTGAAAAAGCGCTCATCCTCGAACCAAATCTAGAGCCAACATTGGGTGCGCTCGCTTTGGTCAACAAGCTCATCGCGGAACGGAAATAGGAGCTTGGCTGGCTATGAATTCAGCAAAGCCGGGTCAGCGCCGATAGTTCCGATGAGGGATTGGCGGTATTCGGCAGTTTGATAGCGGGCGGCGCGTTCGTTGGCGGCGGCGAGTTTTTCGGCGAGCTTGAGACGAGTGTGCTCGCCTTCGTAGCTGGCGAGGGTTTCGAATTCCTTCACAGCGGCGATCTTCTTGGCGACGAGTCTTTGCTCCACGATGACTTTGGCATCAAGACGGGCTTGATACCAATCGGAGGCGAGAACAGCTTCTCGGTCGAAGAGGCTTCGGACCTCTGGATCAGTGATCGTTTTTCCTTCGTAAGTTCCATCGACCATGATGTGGAGGAGGGCTTTGAGGGGAGGGCAGGCGAGGTCGATGCAGCCGTCCTTGAAGTAGTTGCCAGCGATCTTCTTTTGGGTTTCGACGATGTTGTCGATGCCATCGATGAAGTCCTCCTCCGATTGTTCTTCGGGACGGAGCATATCGCCGGTGAAGACGGTGTCGGGCGCGGAGAACATGCGACCGAAGTAGGTGGATATGAAGTTCTCGTTGATGCGGTATCCGAGACGGCTGGCGTTGATGGTGCGGCCTTCTTTTTCAAAGTCATCGACCTTTTCGAGGAAGCCATTTTTGATGAGGAATTTTGGGTCACGTTCGTGAATGAACATGCGGGACCAGATTTCGGGAATGAGCAAGGAGATGTCGTGCTCGAAGCGATACTTTCGCCCGATGTGTCCGGCGGCGCTGGAATAGCCGTGATCGTCGGTGAGGATGTAACTCACCAACGCCGCGTTGAGATCATGGATGGGAAGGAGTGCATTGAATGGTCCCTTGGTGAGGGCTCCTTCGCTGCCAGCTCCGGTGGTCGAGGGACTCTTACCGGTGAGGGATGCGATAAAGTCCATGAAGAGCTCGGGCAATTCCTGATAGTGGAGTGGATTGAAAACGGCAAGCGAACGAATGCCCGGTTCGGCCGGGTTGTTACGACGGCCGAGGAGGACAGAGTTAACAGGCATGGGCACGGGTGCGCCGATGGCGAGGCGACGGAAGAAGCGGGAGCCAATCTCGGAAATGTAAAGACTGCGCGGATCTTCGAGATCGGGTCGGTTTTGCAGGTAGCGCGGGTTTTTGGTGGGCTTGCCATCGACAATGCGCGGGAGGTGGGAAGAGATGACGAAGTCGGGGCTCTCTTCACTGAGGTAGCTGCTGAACATCTCCTGCATCGGCTTGGTGAATTGCTCAAAGCGGATCGCATCCTGCTTCATCCTCTTGGCATCGGCGCGTGGGATGGGTTCGTAGTTTGAGAAGAAGACACCTTTGCGGCTGAAGTCGATTTCGGCCTGTTTGTCGTAGCCGCGGATGA
>PBTU01000174.1 GCA_002729295.1 Verrucomicrobiales bacterium
AGATCTCATTGAGGCGTCCAAGTAACACGCATCCCAATTTTTTAAAATGAATACCATCATTTGTGGTCTCCAATGGGGAGACGAAGGCAAAGGCAAGATTGTTGATTTCCTGACCGAAGACGCGGATCTCGTGATTCGCGGACAAGGAGGAAACAACGCCGGGCACACCGTCATCGCAAACGGAAAGAAATACGTCCTCCATCTCATTCCGTCAGGAATTCTTTGGGGTGACAAGCAATGCGTCATAGGAAATGGCGTGGTCATGGATCCTATCGGGCTCTGCAAGGAAATCGAAAGCCTCGAAGCCGAGGGAATAGCAATCACACCGGCACGTCTCTTGATCTCCGACCGCGCACACGTTGTTCTTCCTTACCACCGTGAACTTGATGCCGCCCGTGAGATGTCTCTTGGCGATAAAAAGATCGGTACAACCAAACGCGGCATCGGTCCGACCTATGCCGACAAAGCCAACCGCATCGGACTTCGCCTCGCCGACTTCCGAGATCCCGCGATTGCCAAAGACCTAATTACCACCCGTCTTCAAGAGGCTAATCGCACCCTCGCATATCACGATCTCCCAACCTTCGAAACCGAATCAGTTTACGCTGAGCTGGAGGCGGCTATCGATCGCCTTCGTCCACACTTCACCAACGTCATTCCAGTCGTTCACGAATCCTGGAAAAAAGGCGAAACCCTTCTCTTTGAAGGAGCGCAAGGAACCTTCCTCGATATCGACTTTGGGACTTATCCTTTCGTCACCTCGTCCAACACGACCTCGGGCGGAGCATGCACCGGATCGGGAATTCCACCGCACGCCATCGACAGCGTGGTGGGCGTCTGCAAGGCTTACACCACTCGCGTGGGCTCGGGACCTTGCCCGACCGAAAACGATGACATCAGTAAATTCTTCCATGACCGTGGGATGGAATTCG
This sequence comes from Verrucomicrobiales bacterium, assembly GCA_002729295.1. GTDB lineage: Bacteria > Verrucomicrobiota > Verrucomicrobiia > Verrucomicrobiales > Akkermansiaceae > SW10. Next base: position 933 of record PBTU01000174.1, read on the forward strand.
GCGCAACCACGGGACGCCCTCGTCGCTGTGGCTGGCTCGATACCGTCCTCGTGCGATACGCCGTCATGGTCAACGGCATCACAGACCTTGCCATCACCATTCTCGACGGACTTGATGAACGTGAAACGATCAAGATTTGCGTGGGGTATGAAATCAATGGAGAGATTCACCAATTCCCGCCCGCCGAACGCGAATACTGGGACGTCATTAATCCAGTCTATCAGGAAGTTCCCGGATGGCAGTGCGATACCACAAAGTGCCGGACCTGGGACGAACTTCCCGAGCTTGCAAAAGCTTATCTGACCCGCATCGAAGAACTCACCGGAGCTCCCGTAAAATATGTGGGCGTCGGACCTGATCGCGAACAAACCATCATTCGCTAACGACTTACCTCAACCAATATGGGCGACAACTCGCCAAACGATATCCCCCGCCATCTGGCTGTCATTATGGACGGCAACGGACGCTGGGCGAAATCCCGGGGACTCCCACGAAAAGCCGGACATCGCGCCGGTGCGGAATCGGTTCGAGAAGCGGTAGACTATTGCAACGAAGCCGGGGTCGAGTTTCTAACGCTCTATGCTTTCTCATCCGAAAACTGGAATCGCCCCAAAGCCGAGGTTGACGCCTTGATGAAATTGCTCGAGCGTTTCCTGAAGACAAAGGCGCGCGAGATCGCCGAAAAAGACGTGCGTCTCACCGCCATCGGAAAGACGGATCTGCTTCCGGAATCCTGCCGGAACGAGCTGAACAAAGTCATCGAGGAAACCAAGAATAACAAAGCTCTCACTTTGATCCTCGCCCTTTCCTACGGCAGCCGGGAAGAAATCGCGGACGCGAGCCGCCAGATCGCGCTCAAAGTCCAATCCGGCAAGCTTTCTCCGGATGAGATCGATAATGACACAATCTCCAAACACCTCAACACCGCCGAGTTCCCTGATCCCGATCTCCTTATCCGAACTTCCGGTGAACTCCGACTTTCCAACTTCCTCCTGTGGCAGTTGAGCTACGCCGAAATCTTTATTTCTTCGAAGAACTGGCCCGACTTCCGAAAAAGCGACTTCCAGGAAGCCGTGAAAAATTATTCTCGCCGTCACCGCCGCTTCGGGAGAGTTTAGAGCCCAGCCCCATTTCCATTTGAACGACACCCCGGAAAATACCCTGCTTCTGGTCGATCCTGATCATGACTATCTGGATTGGGCGACAAAGCACCTTGCTGCCGACGGGTTGAAAATCCTCCGCTGCGATAGTGCAGACAAAGCGCTCAAGGTAATCGATAAAATTTCCGTCGATCTCGTCATCTCCGATATCAAATTGGATCCATTCGACGGAGTAGAACTTCTCTCCAAGATACGCGCGCACTCTCCGGACGCCATCGTGATGTTGACCGCGGTGTCTCCCTCCACGATTCAGATCATCGAAGCGACCCAAAAAGGGGCCCACGATGTTCTCAGAAAAGAGTCTGTCGGATTCGAACTTAGAAAAATCGTCGAGTCAGGTCTCCAAACCATCGATCAACGACGTGAACTAGGTCCCTCCTCCCGTGAGCTTCCAGGCTTGGTTGGCAAAACTTCCATCGTCGGTGTTTCCCGCCCGCTTCAGGACGTGATGAAAATCGTCGGCCGGGTTGCCCGCTCCGACGCTCCGGTTTTAGTAAGCGGCGAAAGCGGCACCGGCAAGGAACTCATCGCCCGCGCGGTGCATGAATACAGCCCGCGCCGAAAGAAGGAGATGCTCGTGATTAACTGCGGAGCCATCCCGGACAATTTGCTGGAATCCGAACTCTTTGGCCACGAGAAAGGTTCCTTCACCGGCGCGATCGCCAGACGCCCAGGCCGTTTCGAGGATTGCCACGAAAGCACACTCTTCCTCGATGAAGTCGGGGATCTGCCCCCAAGTGTTCAAGTGAAGCTTCTGCGCGTCCTTCAAGATGGCACCTACTCTCGGGTCGGAAGCAACGAGGTTCTAAAAAGCGACGTCCGCATTGTCACTGCGACCAATAAGGATCTCGCTTCCGAAGTCTCCGCCGGACGGTTCCGCGAAGACCTGTATTACCGCTTAAATGTCGTTGAAGTCTCCCTTCCTTCATTGAGAGAGAGACAGGAGGACATTGGAATCCTAGCCGAATTTTTCCTCGATCGCATCGCACGAAAAAACGGCACCGCTCGGATGAGGCTGACCGGCGAAGCTGTCGAGCATCTTCAAAAACACAACTGGCCCGGCAATGTCCGTGAACTCGAGAACACCATGGCCCGGGCCTGCGCGCTCTCACTCAATGACATTCTCCTTCCAGAAGACATCCCTCTCGGACGAGGTCCCTCAACCGGTGGAGGAACCCTGACTGACTCTCTTGCTGTCCTCATCGAATCGTCAGCAAAAAACGGACAAAATGCCTTGAGCTTTGCTCGAAACGAGTTGATTCGCCACGCTCTCGACCAATCGGAAGACGACCCCAAGGAAGCAGCCCGTCTCTTGGGCGTCTCTCTTCCCACCCTTCGCAAATGGATGCCTTCTGAAAGTGATGTCTGATTTAAGTGACCAGCCCCTCATTGCCGATCGCTTGGCCAAGCTACGCGATAAGTCCTGCCCATCCCATGAATTCCGGCAGCATGTCTCGGATATTGCAAAACTCTTGGTCCTTCCCGCAACTGCAGGTTTAGCCACTGAGCCAACCAAAATCGAAACTCCTCTTCAGGAAATGACGGGCCAACGGCTCTCCCGCCCAATCGTTCTCGTTCCAATCTTGAGAGCCGGCCTTGGACTCAGCGATGCCTTTCATCGGATGATTCCAGAAGCTTCGGTCGCCCATTACGGAGTGGCCCGAAACGAGGAAACCTTGGAACCGGAGATCTACCTCGAAAAGTTCCCCCCCAGAATGGATGAGGCCGAAGTAATCATCCTTGATCCTATGCTCGCCACCGGAGGCAGCGCAGTCGCGGCTCTGGACGGACTCAAAGAACGAGGAGCCAGGCACCTCCACTTTGTCTGTCTCGTCGCGAGCCCCGAAGGGCTGGCACGACTAAAGCATGATCATCCCGAGGTCATCATCACCTGCGCAACCATCGACGATGGGCTCAACGAGCAAGGATATATCGTTCCTGGACTAGGCGATGCAGGCGACAGAACCTTTGGGACACTTTGAACATTCCATTTTCACGATTTGCCGTTAGAATCCAATCGTGATCAGACGAATCTTGCTCGGTTTACTCTTCCTCGGCTCAATGTCGTGGGGACAATCCGTCAACTGGTCAAAAATCGAGTCCAGCCCGGACTACCGAATCGCCGAGGAACACCTCGCGGATGCCCTTCCCAACCTAGCCATCCCGATTCTAGAAAAGCTTCTCGAGACTGAGGGACTCGACCTTACAGCAAAATCATCTCTCCTTTCCAAGCTCGGAGAGAGCCAATTGAGAGCACAAAGGCACGAAGCCGCCCTTTTAACCCTTGCTGATCCATTACTGGTCGAATTCAGCGCGGCTCACATTTGGCGCGGCTACACCTTGAGTCAACTCGGTCACTATCTGGAAGCGATTGGTTCCTTCCAAAAAGTAGACCGGGAAAGTTTGATTCCGAGGGCCAAGCTACAGATCGCCATCCTCAACATCGCGATTGGCAACGATGACGCTGCCTTGACTGAACTTGAGGATCTTCAGGAAACCGAAGATACAGAGATCGCAGAGGAAGCCGCGCTTCGCCTTGTTTCCCTCTTACTATCATCCGGTCGACTTGAAGAAGCGGAAGACAAATTGTCATCTCTCAACCTAAGTAATCAACGCTACAATTCTCATCGGCAGTTTTTGCAGGGGCAACTTGAACTTGCAAAAAAGAACCGGATCGCGGCCGTCGGAATTCTTCAAGCACTTCTGAAAAAAACCGAGGAAGAAAACCACGGATTACCATCACCACTTGTCCACGAACTGCATCTGGCTCTTGCTGATAGTTTGGCTCTCGGCGGCAACACCCAGGAGGGAATTGAGTCAATTTTGATTACTCTTGGGAAATTCCCCGACTCACCAAGACTCGCTGAATTATTCCAGCGTCTCGACCAATGGATTACCCAGAGTGAATCCAGAGAGGTCAGCCAAAAGCTCAATGAGTGGGTGACTCAAAGTGTTCCCCAACCAATTTCCCTTCCACTGTTGGGAGCACCAGAGGGCGAATCGGCATCCACCCTGACCTACCATTACACCAGTAATCGCTTCCTCCTTCCCCGGGCAGCATTCGCCCTGTTGATTTTGGCCAAAGAAAACCTCAAAGAACTCGAAAGTAAACCACTCGGATTGGCTCAACTCGAGAGTTTGCAGATCATCGCGCCTTCCTCCCACCCGGAGATTAAAAGCGAGGCTCTCACAACCTACGGATTAGCAGCCCTCGCTGATCGCCAATTCGAACAGGCTTTCCAAACCTTTGCTTTCTTGCGACAAAAATCCCCGTCACTCCGCAGTCAATCTACTGCCAGCGCTCTGATGGGAAAAGCCGCCTACGCACTTCTTAATAAAAGAGTGGCAAGCGAGGCCTTTCTTGATGCCCGATCACTCGCCGACGAAGCAAAGAACGAAAAACTCGCCCGCCTCACCGCTCTGAATGCCGGCATTTGTTTACTGAGCATTGCAGATTCCGAGGAGCTGGATGAAATCACCTCGCGTCTCGAAGCAGGAAGCTCACGCGCCGATTTGCTCCTTGAGCGGGGACTGCGTCTCTCAGACATTAATGATCCTTCTGCCCGGGCTCTTCTCGACGACTTCCTCGCCAGTTACCCCGAGCACCCGCGCATTGACGAGGCTTCACTCTCGTTGGCCGAAAGCTACCTCTTCTCGCTCCCTAGAAAAACCTCCCTAGCCCGAGAGCAGTTAAAACCTCTCAATTTCGATCTCGATAATCAAGCAGATCTCGCAATCCGGCGCATCCTTGCATTCCTGCAGATGGACGAGGGAATGGAGTTCGTTGCTGAGTTCCTCAAGAAGTTCCCGGGTCATCCATTCGCCCCCAGAATTGTTTTCCAGCAAGGCCGCGCCTATCAACGGACCAACGAACCTGGCAAGGCCTACCAGACCTACGAATCCTTTCTCGCGACTTACCCCGAGGACCCCCTGATAGAGGTGGCCCGGATGCAAAGCGCCATTTCCGCCCTGGCAACAGGAACTGACGCTTCGAAAGCAGACGCGCTTAAACGCTTCGAGGAATTGATCGCCACCAAAGGTGTCCTCGCTACCGAGGCTGCTATTCTTCGAGTCCGATTGTTTATCGACCAAGCTGAACAAGACAACGCCCTCGATGCCGTTAAAGAAATCTTGGAAAAGAAAAACCTTACCACCAGTCATCGCTGGCGGGCGCTGGTTTTGGAAGGAGAAGCCCGCTATCAGCTCAATGATGACGAAAACGCGTTGAAATCATACTCCCAACTTCTCGCCCTGAAAGACATCTCGATTGGCACAAGAAACCGGGCCAGCTTTCTCAAAGGACGCAGTCTGAAAAATCTCGACCGGCTCGATGAAGCCTTCGAAACATTTTACGCTGTGGTCAATCGACAGATCGACACGGAGCGAATGAGCGACCTGGAATGGAAGTGGTTCGACGAGTGCGGCAAGGGAGCACTCAAGCTTCTCGAAGAAAAACGACAATGGACTGGCGCCATCAAACTTGCTGAAAAACTCTCACGAAGTGGAAGCCCTTCCGCTCAGGACGCAGCTGATCGCGCCAAACGACTGCGTCTGGATCATTTTATCTGGGACTAGAAGCTGGCGATTCCACCGATTCTCTCTCGAAAATCGCTCGACAGAAAGCCCGAATCGGTACAGCTTAACCCACAATGTCGAAGCCGAAGCTATTCATTCCCGGACCTGTTGATGTCGCCCCTGAAACCTACGCAGCGATGGCCGGAGACACCATTGGTCACCGAGGTTCAGATTTCGAAGAACTTTACGCCTCGATCCAACCCGGCATTCGACAGGTCGTCGGCACCTCCCGCCCGGTCTTCTTCTCCACTTCCTCCGCCTGGGGCGTTATGGAAGGAGCCATTCGTAATCTCGTTCAGAAAAAAGTACTCAACCTCTGCTGCGGAGCGTTCTCGGATAAATGGTACAGTGTAGCGCAAAGCTGCGGCAAGCAAGCTGACAAAATTCAGGTCGAATGGGGAGAATCGATCGCCCCGGAAGCAGTCAAAGCCAAACTCTCCGAGGGGGGCTTCGATGTCGTCACATTGGTGCACAATGAAACATCAACCGGCGTCTTAAACCCGCTGAAGGAGATCGCTGAGGTCGTCAATGCTTTCGAGGATGTCCTTCTCGTCGTCGACACCGTTTCTTCGATTTCCGCAATGCCCATCAATTTCGACGAACTCGGAATCGATGTTCTCCTTGCCGGCGTACAAAAGGCTTTCGCTCTTCCTCCCGGATTGTCTGTCTTCATTACCTCTGACGCAGCCCTAGAGAGAGCTGCCCAGATCAAAGATCGCGGATACTACTTCGACTTCTGTGAATTCGCCAAGAACGACGCCAAGGACAACACTCCTTCCACTCCGGCGATTCCTCATCTTTATGCCTTGCGTGAGCGCGTAAATGTCATGCTCGAAGAGGGCCTCGATCATCGCTACGCCCGCCATCAGGAAAACAATGCCATGGTGCATGCCTGGGGCGCTAAGCACGGTTTTGAACTACTCCCCGCCGAGGGCTTTCGCTCGAAGTCACTTTCCTGCTTCAAGACCCCGGAAAATCTCGACCAAGCCGGTTGGATCAAGGCCGTTAAAGAAAAGCACAACCTCCTTATCAATGGCGGATACGGGAAGATTAAAGGAAAAACCTTCCGTATTTCCAACATGGGAAATGAGACGGCAGAAACGATGCAGGAACTCCTTGACGCATTGGACGCGGAGCTCCCTGCATTCTTGTCATAGGGGAATTTCCAACATCTTGCGGTAATACTGCAAGACAAAGCCTTGTGGATTCGTTCAGGGCACTTGAAACATTGGATTATTGAGATACATCTTGTGCTGAAATTAGCAGATGTAATCAAGACTTCATTCGAGTTCTCAATCCCATGAAAGGACAAATCACACTCGCCCTTCTGGCAACATGCCTTCACCTCGCCGCGGTTGACTTCAACCGCGACGTTCGGCCTATCCTCTCGGACACCTGCTTCAAATGCCATGGACCGGGCGAAACCAAGGGAGACCTTCGGCTCGACAAACGTGAAGCCGCGTTGGACGCCGGAGTGTTGTCACCCGGGAATGTCGCCAAGAGTGAATTCGTCGCCCGCCTCAAATCCAAGGATCCCGAGGATCTCATGCCTCCTCCCAAGGCAAACAAAGCCCTCACCCCTGAACAAATTAGGACTCTCGAGACCTGGATTGCCGAAGGAGCTGAATATGATGACCACTGGTCTTTCGTTTCTCCGAAGCAGGAACCGACCATTAAAGACTTGGACCACTTTATCGACCGGCGCCTGAAGACGGAGGGACTCAACCCCCAACCTGAGGCCGACCGGCGAACCCTTATTCGCCGGGTCACTCTTGACCTAACCGGATTGCCTCCCACTCCCGAAGAGGTTGAGGCCTTCGTCAATGACACCTCGCCGAAAGCCTGGGAAAAGGTCGTCGACCGCCTTCTCGCATCCGAACATTACGGAGAACGAATGGCTCTAGCTTGGATGGATGCCGCCCGCTATGGCGACACCAGCGTGATGCATGCCGATGGCCCTCGCGACATGTGGCCGTGGCGCAATTGGGTCATTAATGCCTACAATTCAAACAAGCCCTTCGACCAATTCACGCTCGAGCAGATTGCCGGCGACCTCATTCCCGATGCCACGGTTGATCAAAAAATCGCCTCCGGTTTCAATCGTAACCACGCTACCAGTGACGAAGGAGGCGCATTTGCCGAAGAACTCCGAGTCGAGTATGTTGCTGACCGGGTGCAAACCACTGCGAATGTCTGGATGGGACTCACCATGGAATGTGCGCAATGCCATGATCATAAATACGATCCCATTACCCAGAAAGAGTATTTCCAGTTCTTCGCTTACTTCAACAACACCACTGATCCCGGCATGCAAACCCGCAACGGCAATCAGGCTCCGCTAGTGGAAGTTCCCAACAAGGATCGGGACGGTAAATTAGCTCAACTACAGAAAGAGATCGCCGAAGCTAAGAACAAGATCGAAGCCCATCGGGCCAAGGTCTCCCAACTCCCAGAATTCAAAACCTGGCTAGAGAAATCCTCTTATAAAGCCAAATCCTCGGGACAATCCAAACAACCCAAGAATCTCGCCCATTGGTTTCCAATCGACGCAACACTCAAGGAGTTCCGCGATGGTGTCACCGGAAGCGCAGTCGTTGCCGAACGTGGGAAATTTTCGGTGGGTAACCGGGAGAAATCAAAAGCCCTGAAACTAAATGGTGGTCACAGCTTCAAGACTGATGCCCCAGTGAACCTTGAGCATAATAAGCCTTTTACTTTCAGCGCATGGGTGAAACCAAATGGGAAAGCCTCTGGAGCCATCTTCTCAAAAATGGATGACAAAGCCTCCTATCGTGGCTTTGATTTCTGGACTGAAGGCGGACGGATCGGCACACACATCGTCCACAAATGGGGATCCAATGCCCTAAAGGTTATTTCAGCCGACGAACTCCCACAAGGGGGGTGGCAGCATGTGGTCCTGACTTACGATGGCAGCCGCAAAGCTGCCGGAGTCAAAATCTACATCAACGGGAAACTCTCTAAAAACCAAGTCCAGGCTGACAACCTAAGCGGGACCATCATAACGTCGCAGCCTTTTCGAATTGGAAGCAGGTCCACAAGCTCGCGTTGGAAAGGAGAACTCGATGATCTTCGGATCTACCATCGCGCTTTGCCTCAATCTGAAATCGCCGCAACTGCGATAGGAGACCCAATCGAAAACATTCTTGCCACTCCCGCCAATCAGCGGAGCAAAAGCGATATGAAGGTTTTAATTGCCCGTTATCTTGGCGGCGAAGACAAGACCTTCAAAAAACTCACGGACGCCCATCAAAAGATTCTCAAACAAGAGGCCGACTTGAATAAAAAGCCCGTGACCTCGATGATCATGCAGGACAATCCCGAAAACAAAATGCGCATGACCTTCATTCTCGACCGAGGTGCCTATGATTCCCCCAAAAAGGATGAAGTGATCAAACCCGGAACTCCGGATGCGCTCCCTGAAATGCCAAAAGATGCTCCCCCAAACCGTCTCGGTCTCGCCAAGTGGCTAACAAATCCCAATCACCCTCTCACCGCCCGAGTCGCGGTTAATCGCTACTGGATGATGCTCTTTGGAGAGGGACTCGTGCGTTCCGTGGGCGATTTTGGAGCCCAAGGAACATCACCCACTCACGCCGGATTGCTCGACTGGCTGGCTGTCGATTTTGTGGAAAGCGGCTGGGATGTGAAGCGCATGATCAAGCAAATCGTTTCCTCCAAAACATACCGGCGCAGTTCCCGGCTTGAATCGCTTCATCGTGAAAAAGATGCCGCCAATGAGCTCCTTGCCCGAGCACCACGATTCCGTCTTCAGGGTGAGTTTATCAGGGACCAGGCTCTCGCGGTGAGCGGCCTCCTCACCACGGAAGTCGGAGGAGCAGGGGTGAAACCTTATCAACCGGCAAACATTTGGAATGAAGTCAGCCTTAACGGAGGGCTTCGCTATCGTCAGGACAAAGGGGAAAAGCTCTATCGTCGTTCGATGTATACCTATTGGAAGCGCAGCTCTCCCATGCCCAACATGCTGATCTTCGATGCCCCAAGTCGCGAAAAGTGTGTCATTCAACGCCAGAGGACAAACACTCCACTGCAGGCTCTCGTTACCTTGAACGATCCACAATTTTTGGAAGCAGGACGAGTCTTGGCTCAACGCTTGATCAAATCTGCAGACCGTGCCCCCGCAAAGAGAATCGATCTCGGATATCGGCTTGCAACCTCACGCCCAGCAGCAAAGCGAGAAGTGGAAATCCTCACCAGGCTCTTAAACGCCAACCTTGAGAGATTTCGGAAAGATCCGGAGTCGGCAAAGAAATACCTCGCTGCCGGTGAATCTCCTCGCGACGAATCCATCGACCCAGCCGAGCACGCCGCCTGGATGGTGGTAACCCAAACCATTCTCAATCTCGACGAAACACTGACACGCAACTAGCCATGAATTATTTCAATCCACTGACTGAATCACGTCGTGAATTTCTTCTTCGGTCCGGTAACGGACTCGGGGCAGCGGCCCTGAGCACCCTTCTTAACCCCGGCTTGATTGGTTCGGCCTCAGCTTCGGAAGAAGTTTACGGCGGTCTCCCCGACCTTCCTCATTTTCCGGGAAAGGCAAAGCGAGTCATTTACATGTTCATGGCCGGAGGTCCAAGCCATATCGACCTCTACGACTACAAGCCGATCCAACGCAAACTACACGGGACCGAACTCCCCGATTCCGTTCGTCAGGATCAACGGCTCACCGGCATGTCCAGCGGACAGAATTCCTTTCCTTGTGTCGCCCCCATGTTTGAATTTGGCAAATTCGGCGAACATCAGACCTGGGTCAACAAGGACCTCCTTCCCCACACCGCCGGGATTGTCGACAAAATCACCATCATGAAGTCACTTCATACTGAAGCAGTGAATCATGATCCGGCCATCACCTACATCAACACCGGCGCCCAACAACAAGGCAAACCCTCCCTGGGAGCGTGGCTGAGTTACGGCATGGGAACGATGAACCAAAATATGCCAGGCTATGTCGTCATGATTTCCCGCGGCCGAGGTCAACTTCAAGCTCTCTACGACCGTCTCTGGGGAAGCGGCTTTCTTCCCGCCAAGCATCAGGGCGTCAAACTCCGTAGTGCCGGAGAACCAGTCCTCTACCTCAAAAACCCCGAGGGTTTTGATCGCGAAGCCCGCCGGGGCCAACTTGACAGCCTCAAGGCACTCAACGAGTTAAATTACGACAAATTCGCCGACCCTGAAATACAGGCCCGAATTTCCCAATACGAACTTGCCTACCGGATGCAGGCCGAGGTCCCCGGACTCATGGACATTGAAGGTGAGCCTGAGAAAATCAAAGAACTCTATGGCCCCCAAGTCGACAAGCCTGGCAGCTTTGCCCGCAACTGCCTCCTCGCCCGCCGCATGGCTGAAAAGGGGGTCCGCTACATCCAACTCTTCCACCGTGGATGGGACCAGCACGGCTCACTTCCTTCGAAAATCCGTCAGCAATGCGAGGACATTGACCAACCGGCCGCGGCACTCATCAATGATCTGGATCAACGGGGCATGCTTGAAGACACCCTGGTCGTCTGGGGTGGTGAATTCGGCCGCACCATATACTCACAAGGTAAACTCACCAAGGACAACTACGGACGGGACCACCATGGTCGCTGCTTCTCCATGTGGATGGCCGGGGCCGGGGTCAAAAGGGGCTTCGAATATGGAAAAACCGACGACCACAGCTACAACATCGTAGAGAACCCCGTCCATGTTCGCGATCTTAACGCAACCATCCTGGACCGTTTAGGCATTGATCACCGGAAACTCACCTTCAAATTCCAGGGGCTCGATCAACGACTGACTGGCGTGGAAGAGGAAGCACACGTCATTAAGGATATTTTGGCCTGATCCTTTCCTCTTAAAAACCGTAATCCCGCCCTCGCAAGCGTAAGGGGGTTATGGCGGACAGAACGATTTTCCCTCGCGAGGAAAAATAAGGATTTAGGAAGCTTGAAGAGGATAAGCGCTTATAAAATGTTTCCTCCGCTTTTTATTTTTGCTTACGGCTAGCATCGAGCAATTCCTGATAGTGTCTCTTTCTCCACTTATGGAATTTTCTCCAATGGACCGCGTTTTTCCATGCCACCCCAACCAGGCAACAGGTAACTCCCAGCACGCATATTTGAAAAAACCAAATTCCAAGTTGGCTCTCCCCAGCGTCAGGCCCGACAACAAAAGCCATAAAATACAATAAAGCCAAAACCAAGATCACAACAAATCCATGGATCCCTAGTGAAGTTGGTTTCCAGGTATCTGAACCACATCGATTACAGGTATAAAACACATTAGTTTTTCTCCCTTCACTCGTCTCCCACTCTTTCAAATGGTATTCCGTATGATCCTCACAGACTGGGCACCATGGTTTGTTGGGATTTGCAATTTTCGTTTTCATTCAACAAAAAAAACACTCATCAACCCATGAAACTCTGCACTTTTTTCACTGTGGCTCTCCCGCTGTTCTCACCACTCTCGGCAGCCATTATTTTCACCGAAGTGAATGACCGCATCTCCAGACCTTCGACCCCGCCCTTTCTCGAGTATGACCTGAATGAAGACGGTGAAATCGATTGGGGACTTCGAGTTGCCACGACTCTTTTTAGTCAAACTTTCTCAGTCAGCGCTCCAACGACTACTCTAGCAGTAACTCAATCCCGTTCACCGGGCGGAGTTTCTCAAGACTTGGTCGTTCTTCGAGAAGGTGATATCATCGGACCGATCCTCTCACCCTCGACCTCTCAATGGAGCATCGGCAACGGACAATTGCTAAGCGGGCAGTTTGACAATGCTTGGGGCGGTCCCTTTGTTCGTGAGGTTGCCTATCTGGGATTCAGCTTTGAAAGTGAGGGCGAAACTCACTACGCTTGGGCTTTGGTTGAAGGAGGCGGTCCGCTCACCCATCGGGGCGTCATTTCCTACGCCTGGGAAACCGAACCGGGAGTCGCCATCTTGGCAGGAGCCATCCCCGAGCCATCGAGCGCTGGCTTGCTGCTCCTCGAAATGCTCGTTACTTTGGCTAGACGCCGCCGAAAGTGAAGGCTTTATCGACACCTTGAAGGAGGCGACGATCGAGGAAGACGACCTCTCATAAACACCCCGACCAAGTCATGAGTTCCTTGGGATAAAAGCGGCAATATTCGGGTGGTCATGCATGAATGTCAGATAAATTTTTGGAGCAGCGCGACACTCATCCAAAGCCAATATTATCTGGTGCCCTCAATCAGTGGAGTAAGAGTGTGCCAACGACACTGAGCATACGAGAACAAGGACGAAAACATACGCACGGTGTATGACTTACCAAATCCCACCCAACAGGAAACCCTGCAACCAATTGGTATGCAGGGCTTTAAAATAGTGGCGGACAGAGAGGGATTCGAACCCTCGGATACATTGCTGCATCACACGCTTTCCAAGCGTGCGCATTCGACCACTCTGC
>PBTU01000175.1 GCA_002729295.1 Verrucomicrobiales bacterium
CAACTCGGTTTCCCCCCGGTTGAGTTCGTTTTGGAGAGTGTCGAGTGTTTCCGTCGCAGTGGATCCATTGAAGAAATCGTTTTCGGATCTCCGGTCTTCTCTCGAAGGTTTCTTTTTTGAGTCGCAGGAAGCTACACCCAAGAAGGAAGCCATAATGATGAGATATTTCAGTGGGGAGGTCATATCGCAAATTGAAAGTTGGGGGGAAGGGGCGAAAGATAAGAAAATTTGTGGGAAATGACCAGACAAAGACTATTTCAAATGTTCAGATGCTCTCGCGCTCGCGAAAAGTTCGCGTTCGAAATCTCTTTATCTCAGGTTCCGTGATCACTCTTGCTATTACCAGTCAGAAAGGTGGCGTGGGGAAAACGACTCTCGCTATTAATCTTGCCTACGCCTTCGCCTTGAGTGGAAAGAAGACCTTGTTGGTGGATTCCGATCCACAGGGGTCGGTGGGACTGTCGCTCACCCGGCAATCGCGGAACTTGACGGGATTTTATGATTTTTTGGATGATTCTGGGGTTACGCTGGAGGAAATCGTCGTGCCGACCCGTTCCGAGGCCTTCAGTTTGGTGGCCTCCGGCCAGGGGAGTGATTATGAAATGAACGGGGGACTAGCGGGGAGTTCGCGCCACCGCTTAAGGATCTTTCTTGCCAATTTGGAGGCTGCGGGGGTCGAGATTTGTATTATTGACACTGCGGCGGGCCTGTTCGGCGTGACCGCTGATGTTCTGGCGGCCTGTTCCGGCGTGATTGTTCCGCAACAGGCTGAGCCCCTGGGCGTGCGTTCAGTTCCCAAGATGCTGGAGGCTTTGGCGAGAATGCGCTCGGTCAATCCCCGCTTGGAGATTCTTGGGGTGGTCCTGACGATGGTGCAGGCCAGCCTGGATGAAAGTCGCGAGTCGGCCTTGGCCCTGCGAGGCATTTTACCGGAGGAGATGGTCTTGCGGAGTGAAATTCCAAGGGATGATTTATTTATCAAAGCGAGTGCACGCGGCCTCCCGATTGGGGTGATGCCCGAGGGAAGCGGCGCCTTGAAAATTTTTGATCAACTTCGTGAAGAGGTGGAGCTGAAGTTACGCTTTAGATCCAAAACCAGATAGTTCGATGGAGAAAGAATCAATCAGCCAATGGATGGATGCGGAGGAGGTGCGGGCCCTTGCGGAAAGTTTATTGAAGCCTCTATCCGACGAGGGCAGGGAGGCTGCCGAACTTGACTACGGAGAGGATTTTGTGGGTTTTGCCGAAATTCCGGAAGGTGAAAAACCAGATGCCTCTGCTGATGCGGCCAGGCGTTCACTGAGCGAGGCCCAGCAAAAGGCAAGTTCCGCCGGGGTTATCCCGTCGGCGACCTCGAGAGCGGAATCCTTAAAGCAAGTTTTGAAATCTAGGCCAGAGAAGGAAAGTTTCTCCCAGCCATCCAAGGTGGTCTATGTGTCCAAAACCACGGATCGAAATCCCCATCCCGGGAAGATGAGAGTCAAATCCCCTTTTACTATTGCTCCCAATCAGGTACTGCCACCGGTTCCAGGAGGGGGACAAGTTTCCGGAGTCAAAAACGATGCTCTTCATTCCTTTGGGCGTTGGTTGATGAAGAATATCCCGACAGACACCTATTTCGTGTGCAATCCGGATGGTCGCATTGCGATTGATGAAATCCACAGTGATAAATTGATTGGGGTGGCGCGTAATTTGGTGAGTGAAGCCAACGATGGCGGGAGCAGCCATCATGTGAAAATCGGGAAGGGCAAAGTGCTCGAAGTCATTGAAGTCAGAGCAGAGCGGGGAACCAGTATTCTGGGGATTGTCGTTCCACGTCCTTTGTCTGAGAGCGCGGTGGCGGCGGCCTCGAATGCCCTGATTAAGGCGCTGGCGAAGCCCTAGGATTTGTGGAGAGAGAATTTCAGGAAGCCTGCCGCCAGCATCATGAAAACCAGCGCGATCGTCAGGAGGAAAAACCGACAATACCAGATGGTGCTCATGGAGTATCCCAGGAAGGCTTTTTCCTCGGCGAGAAAGACATGTGCGGTTTCGGTTCGACGGTCATCAAGTCGTGATGTCTCGGCGAGTTCGACCATGTCCTCGATCCGTCGATTGACGAAAAATTGTGAGACCGGGATGGATTCCTCTTCGATTTTTTTGAGCTGCATGAGGCGCTTTTTCTCGGAGGAAGGATCACGGATGATCCTGACAGCATCTTTGAGATTAGTGCTGGTTGCGGCGTAGAGAATACGGATTTTTTCCGAAAGAGACTTGAGATCTTCGTTTTCGGCGTCCGTCAGGGTCTTCAGTTCTTTGAGCTCATCAATGCGGGCTTGGATTGGTCGGCGTTCGAGTTCGAAGAGGTTTTCAGTGGCTTGGCTGATTACTGATCCTTCATAGGCATAACGAAGAGGCATGATCGTGGAAGGCACGGGTTCGGAGCCCCAGGAACGTCCTTCGGCACCGGAGTGAAAAAGGCCACGGTTCATCTCCACAAAGGGAATGAGGGCTCCGGCGAGGAGAATTTGCGGAACAAGGATCAGCGGAATGGCGCCAAGCGCAGATCGTTCCGAGCGGGCCACGACTGAAATGAACAGGGCGAGCGCAGTGCCGCAGCATCCGGTGAGTGTCATCCAGGCCAGATGTGGGACGAGCATCTGCTTGATCTCTAGCATGCTGTGGGCCGCAAGGGCGAAGGTGAGTGATTGGAGGATGACGAGGATGGTGAGGACGAGGAATTTAGCACCCAGATAGAGCAGTGGATGCGGGCGGCAATTGCGTTCCCGTCGAAGCAAAGGGCGGTCGCGCAGAACCTCGGTGGCGCTATTGGTGAGCCCGAAGAACATCGCGATGGTTACCGAGAGGAAGAGGTAGGACGGCATGTGGAGTGCCGAGTGAAATTGGTAGCTGCCCTCTGGCGAGGCCCGCAGAGTGTAGGCGATGAGAAGAGCCAGCAGGGGCGCTTCCAGAAGGATGGAATAAAAGGTGCCGCGGTGGCGGAATTTTGATTTGAGTGAGCGGGCGAGGTGGGTTTTGAAAATGGTCCACTGTTGGCGTCTGCCGTGTACGGCAGGCTCCGGCGCGCGGACATGATCAGCAGCGGTGGGAAGGGTGATCCCAGACTGCCGTTCGGCGTGGTCGGCGATCGAGAGGTGGTCAATGACCCGGCGGTTTTCAAATCGTTCCTGCCAGAAATCGGGTGGGAATCTGCGCTCGGTGCGCGTGCCTGTTTGAAGGTTGAGGAGGGGGGCTTCTAGCACATCGAATACAAAGTCGGCGCTGCTGTGACCGGAGGGTTGGTATTGGAAGGCCTTGAGCTCCTCGCGGGCCTTTTCAAAGTAATCGACCATCTCTTCTGGTGATCCGTAAAAGGCCATCTTTCCGCCACTGTCGAGAAGGAGCACGAGATCGAATGATTCGAGAACCTTCGGGCTCGGGCGGTGGAGGGAGGCGACCACAATTTTGTCCCGAGCTAGTCCGTGGAGGGCATGAACGACGTGCTCGGCATCCTTGGAAGAGAGCCCGGAGATAGGTTCGTCGAAGAGGAAAACTTCCCCGCCTCCGATGAGGTCAAGTCCGGCATTCAGTCGGGAACGTTCCCCGCCGCTGAGGCTTTTTGAATCGGCGCTGCCGACGCGTCGTTCGGCGATGCGGTCGAGTCCGAGGTCGCAGAGAAGATGGTTGACCCTGCGTTGCACCGTCTCGTGGTCAAGGTGGGGGCGGCGGATGGCGCAAGCGTGGGAGAGGTGTTCGCGGGAGGAGAGTTGTGCGCTGAGGGCGTCCTCCTGAGGCATAAATGAAATCAACGGGGAGAGACGGCGTTGCTTTTCGTATAGGGATAGCCCGTTGAGGCAGACGTGGCCGCTTTGTGGTTTGCGTTGACCGGCAAGAATTTCAAGTAAAGTACTTTTGCCGCTGCCACTGGGACCGATGATACAGAGCATCTGCCCTCGGTTGACCTGGAAGCTCAAGCTGTCGATGCTTTTCCCTCCTTTCCAGAAGGAATGATTCAATCCTTCGACCTGAAGGTGCCGGACAAGGTTACGTTCTTCATCGAGGATGTTGTCAGAGAAGCGGCATCGTAAGGCCTGACGACTACTGAGTCGAATGAGAGCTCCATCTTGCAGAGATGCTTTCTCGATGGCTTGATCGTCAGCTAGAATTGCTTGGGTCGATTCGAGGACGGTGATTTCTCCTTGTCCCGCTCCGGGATCGAAATCGAGTTCGAGGACAAAGCGCCCAGCTAGGCCGGGGGTGAGAAGAAAGCTGTCACCTGAAAGCCGCGAGGGATCATTGGAGACAAGAACCTTTCGGCGCCCTGCGGGGAGGGTGAAGCGCTGTCCAGTCTGGAGACTGAGGCGTCGAATGGCATCGAGCGGGATCGCTTCGTTGCGGTCAACCTTGACTTTGTCGTGGTAGTGGAGTGCGTAAATTTCGCCTGCTTTGAATGGTTCGTCGTCCTCGCTCCGAAGCTTGTCGTCTTGCAGAGGCTCTAGGCTGACCTGATGACGGAATATGATCTTTGCGATGGTCGATTTTGACTTGGCGCGGTCCATCGTCAGTTCGCCTGCATCCTCCACGAGGTAGAGTGGGGGATGGTGTTCTTCGTTGGCGAGGAAGAAGGCGAGTTCGTCGTAGGAGAGGCGCCAGGCCAGCGTGACGACTTCGTCGTTGGGCCGGATTTGAATTAACTGACCGGTTTGTAGGGTATGGCCCCGGACCCACATCGGTTTTTTAGCCATGTTGCGGAGAAGGATCATTCCTCCGGCCCGGTAACATCGGAAATTTGATTGATTGGGAAGATCCTTGAGCCGGACATCGCTGCTCGATGAAGTTGAGAAGTCAATCCGGATCAGGGTCTTGGTTTTGGGGGCGTCCGGCTGGCTGAGCTCGGTGACGATTGCTTCTCCGATTTCTTTTTCGCCAATCCGCTCCAGAGTTTCAACAAAGCGTGAGTGCCCGCCGGCGAGATTGCCGCCGGCTTGGATGACGGAATAGAGCTGAAGTCCCAATGCGGTTTTTTGTTCGGTCGAAAGGGTTTTACGCAGATTGGTCAATACAATTTCTGGATCGATGGGGCGGGCGATTGTTTCCTCAAGGTGCCCGCCCAGGCGGCCGTGGTCGATGTCGGGGAAGAGGTTGCGGGCAAAGTCGAAGGCGATTTCGAGTTCGCGGGGTTCCGCGACACCATCTTTCATGATGAAGGTGGTGAAAAGCTGGAGGAGTGAGCGGGCTGTTTCATCCTGATGACGCTCCAAACCATCCCGGCCAAGCGAGCGCTGGAGGCTGGAAAGAACGGCGGTGATTTTCCCCATATGGGGACTGTGGCTGCGCGCCCCCGATCAGGCAAGAGCAGTTATCATATGTGGCTGCCGATCTTGTCGTCGTGATTTGTCATTGGGCAGATCGGGCGGAATGCTGGAATTTGATATCGAGCTCCTCGAAATCGTCGGCCAGCAAAAGGGGTGGAGCACTGTTTTGGGGTTTTTGCATTCTCCCGGAGCTGGGCGGAGGAATAATCTACCACTAAAAAGTTCGCTATCTAGACTAGCTGGTCGATGACTTGGCGAAGGGACGTGATATGGAAAAGATGCTGCATGCTCCGTAGCCCAGACATGGGGATGAATTCCCGGTGAATATTTTGAGCGATTGCTTACTGAGGTGGCGCGGGAGTGGGTGTCGATACTTCGGTATTCCGCGCCTTGAGTTTGATCTCGTATTCCGGAGGTGGTGAACTCATTTTATTGACGAGCGCAATCTGCTCTCAAGTGGGGTAAGGGGTGTCAAATCTACCGGTTATTCATAAGAGTCGACTTTCGGAATTTGAATCGCCTGACTCAGAGTTAAATCCAGAATGAGCCGTTAATTGCAGATGAACCAGAGTTCCAATTCGAGGGTCGCGACGATCGAGCTTCATGCTGCGGTTTTTCTGTTTGGGATATCGGGTTTGTTTGGAAAATTGATTCCGGCAAGTGCGCTCATCATCGTGCTCGGGCGGACCGCTTTTGCAGCGTTGACGATTTTTTTGGGGTTGAAGATGTTTTCGGTGGGGATGCGGGCCAGTTCCCGCAAATCCCTGATGTTGATCGCGGTTTCAGGAGTTCTCCTGGCTTTGCATTGGCTGGCATTTTTTCATGCCATTCAAGTATCGACAGTTGCCATCGGCCTGATTGGTTACGCGACCTTTCCAATCTTTGTGACTTTTCTGGAGCCATTGCTGAGTTCCCAGCGGGTTCGGGCCGTTGATATCTTAAGTGCCTTTGTGGTGGTGATCGGTCTGGTGTTGGTTGCACCACGATTTGATTTGTCTGACTCAGGAATGGTGGGATTGATTTGGGCGGTCGTCTCCGGGGCCTTGTTTGCTATGTTGACTTTGTATAACCGGATTCTTGTTAAGGAGAACTCCGTTTGCGTGGTCGCCCTTTACCAACATGCGAGTGCGGCCTTGGTGTTACTGCCGGTCGTTTTTATTCAGGCAGAAGTTCCGCAATCAAATACGGTGTTGCTTCTTCTTATCTTGGGTGTTTTTTGTACTGCCTTACCTCAAATCTTGTTCATCAAATCTCTGGCGGTTTTGAAGGCTCATTTTGTGAGTATTGTGGCGGGACTGGAGCCGGTTTACGGGATTTTATTTGCTGTGGTGTTCCTGAGCGAGATTCCGGAACTCCAAACGATGATCGGTGCCTGTCT
Organism: Verrucomicrobiales bacterium; assembly: GCA_002729295.1. GTDB lineage: Bacteria > Verrucomicrobiota > Verrucomicrobiia > Verrucomicrobiales > Akkermansiaceae > SW10. Next base: position 6,673 of record PBTU01000175.1, read on the forward strand.
CGTATTCGGAGCGGTGGTAATTGCGATGAGGGCCCATACGAATTTGGACGAGGAGGTCAAAAAAGATGGGTGAATTCTTCCGCCATTGTTCCGGCAAGATTTTCCCGCTGGAGTGCAGGGAACGGCGCATGATTTTTGATAGTGGAGAGGACTTAATCTTCTTGTTCAACGCGGCTGGCTGACGATGGTCGGGCCATGAAGCCGTATGTGAAGCTCGCCGAAGCAAGGATGCCGGATGGAACGGTGTATTCTCTGCACGAGCATGACGGGAAGATTTACCTGAAATATAATGGCTTTGAATTGATGAGCACGGCACTGACTTTTTCGGAGCAGCAGTTGGCCGATGTGGGATGTCAGGCATTGCGAGAGGGAAGGGATTCGCGTCCGGCGCATCCTAATATTTTGATCGGGGGATTGGGGTTGGGATTCACATTGAAGCGGACCCTGGAGTTGGTGGGAAGTCCGGCGACCGTGGACGTGGTGGAGTTGATGCCGCCCTTGATCGAGTGGAACCGGACTTTTTTGGTTGAGCATAACGGGCCTTTGCTTGAAGACCAGCGGACGAAGATTATTCAGGGGGATCTCTACGATATTGTCTGGGAAAAGAAGCCCGAATCTTACGATGCCTTGTTGCTCGATATCGATAATACGCCGGATGATTTGATTACCTCGGGGAATTCCCGGTTATACACTCCGGAATTTTTGCAGGCGTTGAAGAAGGTGGTCACGCGGAATGGTTGTATTGCCTATTGGCTTTCCGAATCGGCACCGAAGTTTAAAAAGCTCTTGATCAAAGCGGGTTTTCAGGTGGAGGAGCTTGCCTCAAAGCCTCACGAGAAGTCGAAGCGGTCGCGCCATTGTATTTTGTTGGCCCGGCAGAAAAGTAGAAGATAAGTGGTGATCGCCGAGTGCCTTCAAATTGCAATGGGAAGACGTTTCGAACAGCCGAAATTCTAAAGGGGAGAGCAATATTTTCACAGCGGAGTGTTTGCCTGGAATCTGGAGCCGCCGGTGAGTCTACCACCGAGGTGACCTTTCCTTTGAGTGGGCCCATTTCGCCGAAGACCTTCTTTGTGGTTAAGGTGTTGAATTAAGAATCGAATCTGCTCACGACAGCTGGAGCAGGTAAGATGATAATCTTTCGAGATTGCGTCGATTGAGTCCTTCTGTAGGTTTGCTAACGCATCAGAAGGAATTATGGAATTGTTACTTGAGCGTCCTGTTCTCGTTCTCAACCGTTTGTGGCAGCCGGTTCATACCTGCTCCGTCAAGCGGGCCTTGAAGCTACTCTGTCTGGGGCATGCTCAGGTGGTGCAGACGGAGGGGGAGGCGCGCTACCAGACTCATGATATTGGATCCTGGGTGGAGTATTCCGGTGATGAGGCTTCGACTCTGGCTGAAGAAGTGATTCGTTCGGTGAAGGTGGCCTTGCGTGTCCCGAAAATCATTGTTTTGGCCATTTATGACCGGATTCCGCGGAAGGAGGTGAAATTTACTCGGCAGAATATTTTCCTCCGCGATAAGCATACCTGCCAGTATTGCAAGAAGGTTTTTGAAGAGAGTAAGCTCAACCTGGATCACGTCATGCCGAGGGATCGGGGAGGAAAGACGGTGTGGGAAAACATCGTTACTTCCTGTGTCGCCTGTAACACCCGGAAGGCAAATCGTCTGCCGCGGGAGGCGGGAATGAGTTTGTTGAACGAGCCGACCAGGCCGAGGTGGCGGCCTTTTTTTGGGAGGAAGGAAACGTCGGCTGATGAAGTCTGGAATGAGTTTATTGCGCCTGATCGCAAGAAGGTGAAGATGAGAGCGTGAGGAAGCGAATTGGTCTTTTGTGATGAATCGACCGGATTCACTGGTCATCAGAGAGAAGTGATGATATCTTACCAGTGTGAATTTTTCTAGTGAAGCCGGCAATTTGGTTCTGTGGATACAGGCCGCCGTGGGATTTGTGGGATTGCTGGTAATGGTGGAGCGGATGATCTTTTTCCAGCATGCCCGCGGGAGAGTGGCGGATCTCCTTCTGGGGATCACCAACCACGTTCGCAAAAAGGCCTATGCGGAAGCTCTCCACGAAGCTTCAAGGGCGCGGGGGCCGGAGGCGAGGGTCGTTCATTCGGTATTGATGCGCCATAATCTGGATCGCACCAATTTGCGCGAGATTGCCCGGGAGGCGGGCCAGTTGGAGGTTCCCCGAATCGAGCGGAATATGCGGGTTTTGCTTGGAGTGGCCATGCTCGCCCCGATGCTGGGAATGTTCGGAACGGTTCTGGGATTGATTGATGTTTTTGTGAATGTCAGCGCGGCTGACCAAGCAGTGGCCCAGACGAAGCTGGCGGAAGGGCTTTTCCAAAGTCTCACCTCAACCGCGATGGGTTTATCGATCGCGATTCCGGCCTATTTGATTTATCTCTACCTGTTTGGAAAAGGAAAGCGGCTCATTCACCGCCTGGAGAGAGCTGGAATCGAAGCGGTGAATATTGTTTGTGACAGCCGGGAGCACGACCGTATCGTGTCGTTCCGTGAGGAGTTGGAATCCCCAAAGGTGGTCACGTCCAAGAAATCCAAGCACGAGAGCAAGGAGTCTTAGGGATGAAGTTGAAGATGTCACTTCCAGAGCGTCCGGGATGGATCTTCGTGGTTCCGGGATTTGATTTTGTGGCGCTTTTGTTGGCTTTGGTCATGTTGACCGGAGTGGTGGCCAGGGAGGGCTTGGTTGAGGTGAAGCTTCCGGCCACCGGCTTTCGAACCGAGCGAATGATCGATATAAATCCGGTTATCGTGACGGTGCAGAGTTCGGCTGACGGACCAACATACTACGTCGGCCGGCGTCAGGTTAGCCATGAGGAGTTGGAGGAAGAGATTTCGACTGCGGCGGAGGAACGGGAAACGCGGGCGGTGGCGATTGAGGCAGATCAATGGGTGTCGGTGAAAGTCAATCAAGGGTTGCAGGAACTTGTGACTGGACTGGGTTTTCGCATTTATTTGGTGGTTCGTAACGAGGCTCAATTTTTGGAAGACGAGGAATGATTTGGCGCAAACGTCGGGTGATTCGTGATCGCAAAGCTGGAATGGTTTTCGATTGGCGTCGGGGGCATGGCTCGACCGGAGGCTTGTTTTTTGCGGGGATTGTGAGCTGTTTGATTTTTGGAATTATCTTTGGCTATGTACAGTTCCGGCATCCTGATAAACCGGCTCTTAGGGAGCAGGTAGCGGATGTGACCTTCATTGATGTAAGCGAGAAATTCAATCAAGGGTTGGCTTACATCATTGATGAAGAGTCGCCCTTTGCCCATCGATGGGAGGTTGCCAGCTCGAAAAGTCTGGAGGAGGAAATCACCCGTCAGTTGAGCACGGTCTCGCCCCGACATTATCAGCCTGCTCTGCGGGAGATTACAGTTCCGAAGAAGCCTCTGACTTTGGTAAGTCTTCCCGGTCTCGGACCGAAAAACTACCCGGCTCCCGAAGATGTGGAGCGCAAGCCGGTGGAGTTGCCAAAATCCCGCTGGGCACTCTCGGTTCAGCCAGTTTCCGGAGCGGGGGATTGGAAGGGGGCGATTATCGATTGGGATGATTCGGATGAGAATCTGAGTGAGGGCGAGGTGTGGATTATTCTGCTCGGGCTGGATTGGCGGGGGAGGGTGTTGAATTGTTCGACTTTGTCCGGAGATGACGATGAATTCACCCGCGAGGTCCTAGGCCTATTGCGAGCCGCGAGTTATCCGGCGTTGAAGCGTAATGATCCGGAACGGTGGATCACCATTGAGGTTCGTTTGGTCAATCTGGTAACCGAGGAATGATTTTCACTTACAGTCAGTTCCTGCTCGTAATCGTCATTCTGGCATTCTTCTGGATGATTTTGGATTGGTTTTTTGAGATTTTTCGGGAGCGGGGAGAGGCCAGACAGGTGCGGAAAATTAGCCGAGAATGCCATCTTTGCGGGAAAATTTACCGGGAAAAGAAACGGGTGAAGCTTTCCCGCTGTCCCGAATGTCAGGGAGAAAATATTCGCGGAGGCAACCGTCGGCTGGGGTGAAGGTTCGGAAGGTGGATAGATAGCCTTGCTTTTAAGCGTGGAGCGGTCTAACCACGGGAAACTTTTCGAAGAGTAATGGGAGCAATCGAAGATCGACGTGTCGTAGTGACTGGTGTGGGGGCGGTGAGTCCTCTGGGTAATGACGCAGCCTCAACTTGGGAGGGAATGAAGGCTGGTCGCAGCGGAGTTCGTCTTCTGGAAAACATGGATGCCACGAATTATACCGTGAAGATCGGTGGTGAAGTTCGTGGCTTTGATCCGAAGCCGTTTTTTTCCAATCCCAAGGATGCCCGTCGCATGGATCGCTATGCGCATTTTGGTATTGCGGCCGCACAGATGGCCCTGACTGATTCCGGTCTTCTGGAATCCGACGTAAATCGTGATCGCATTGGTGTCATGCTCGGCAGCGGCATTGGTGGTTTGGGAGTATTGGAGGCCAATCACACTGCGCTTTTGACCAATAGTCCGAGCCGAGTTTCTCCGTTTACAATCCCAATGATGATTTCCAACATCGCGAGTGGAGTATTCTCGATGGAGCATGGATTGGGCGGTCCGAACATGGCCATCGTGACGGCCTGTGCGACGGCCAACCACAGTATTGGTGAAGCATGGCGCATGATTAAATTTGGAGATGCCGATGCCTTTATCGCGGGCGGAGCGGAAGCCTCGATTCTTCCGATGGGCGTGGCTGGCTTCAGCAATATGAAAGCGCTCAGCACACGCAATGATGAGCCCGAGCGGGCTTCACGTCCTTTCGATGTCGGGCGGGATGGTTTCGTCATGGGTGAAGGTGCCGGGCTTGTCGTGATCGAAGAACTCGAACATGCCAAAAAGCGTGGTGCAAATATTCTCGCCGAGTTGACCGGATATGGCCTCAGTGCCGATGCCTATCATTTGACCTCGCCTCATCCCGAAGGAATTGGTGCAAGTCGCTGCATGGACATGGCGTTGAAACACGCCGGTCTGAATGCGGAGGAGGTGCAATACGTCAACGCGCATGGCACTTCGACTCCGATGGGAGACGTTTGTGAAACGAAGGCGATTAAGAGAACTTTCGGAGATCACGCCAAGGACGGCATGATTGTTAGCTCAACCAAATCGATGACTGGTCACTTGCTCGGGGCCGCTGGCGGAGTCGAGATCCTGGCTTGTCTCATGGCGATTCGCGACGGGGTAATCCCCCCAACGATCAATCTGGAAGATCAGGATCCTGATTGTGATCTCGACTACTGCGCCAACACCGCCCGCGAGATGGAAGTGAGAGCGGCGCTGAGTAACTCCTTCGGATTTGGTGGACACAACGCCTCTTTGCTGGTGGAAAGATACTAGTGCAGCGGGAACGACAGATTGTTCAGGAACTCCTCGATTTGGGATGCGGGGAATTTGTGGTCTGTGGTGGAGCTCGTAACGCAGGGTTGGTGGCTTTGTTGGAAGCTGCCGGAGGGATTAGGGTTTGGCGGCACTTTGAAGAGAGAAGCGCGGCGTTTTTCGCGCTGGGGCGGACCAAAGATAGCGGTCGGCCTTGCGCAGTGGTGACTACGAGCGGGACGGCGGTGGCGGAGTGTCTTCCGGCGGTGATTGAAGCTTTTTATAGTGCAAAACCTCTTGTGATATTGTCAGCGGATCGACCGGAAAATTTTCGCGGATCGGGAGCTCCTCAGACCATCGAGCAGGAAAATCTCTTTGGGGACTATGCCGGGAAAGATCCCGCGAATTGGAATGGGAGAAGCCCGCTTCATGTGAATGTTTCTGTTGAGGAGGGCAAGGTGAGGGTGGATGAATGGGTGGCTGAAGTCGCGGAGTTTTCTCCAGTGCGCTTGTCTTTCGAAGTGCGCAAGTTACGTGATTTCTTGGATGGCGGAGTTTTCCGCGGGCTCGTTGCGATGGTGGGAGGATTAGAAGAAGAGGAACGAGAGGAGACGTATTATTTTTTGAAGGAATTAGGCATTCCGGTGATCGCTGATGTTACGAGTGGCTTGCGGGAGGCTTTGGCTGGCCAGGTGATCTCGGAAAAGGTTTTACGGGGGAATTTTCCCGGACGGATTTTGCGTTTGGGAGAAGTGCCGGTAGGCCGATTGTGGCGTGATCTGGAATCTAGTCCGGGAACCGAGGTGCTCTCGATTTGTCAAAATGGCTTGCCCGGGCTGGCGCGGGAATCGTTCGTGATTCGTGGCGAATTAAATCGGGTGCTTAAAGGGCTTGGGGAGGCGGAAGAGGTTGGTGACGTGCGCGATGATTTTTTGAAGGCGCGTCCAATTGCCGGGAAAGTTGACGAGCTGCTCGAAGCCTATCCTGACAGCGAGCCGGGTTTGGTTCGCCTGCTGTCGGTCTATGCTACGACAGGAGAGAGTCTCTTTTTGGGGAATAGCCTGCCGATCAGGGAGTGGAATGATTTTGCACAGCGGGACACTCCTTATGCCTTGGTTCGCGCAAACCGCGGGGCGAATGGGATCGATGGTCAGCTTTCGACCTGGCTGGGCGCGAGTGCGAATACTCCGGATTCCTGGGGCGTATTTGGAGATTTGACGACACTCTATGATTTGGCAGCTCCGTCATTGCTCGGGCAAGTCGCGCAGGAAGGGCGGGTTCTCGTGGTGATCAATAATGGCGGAGGGCGGATCTTTGATCGTTTGCCGAGGCTTGAGAGCTTGTCCGGTGAACAGCGCAAGGCGGTGGTGCAGCCACAGGAGGTTGATTTGAAATCTTGGGCTGGAATGTGGGGCATGGCATACGCCAAAGTGAACCGGCGGGAGGACTTTGATCAACTTGATGAGATTGAGTTGGAGAATCAGACCTTGGTTCTGGAGATCGCGCCTTCGGGGAGTCAGACGGAGGCATTTTGGTCGGCTTATCACGAATGAATCAATCGACTGGCTCCATGAGCCAGTGGTCGATGCGTTTGGCATCGAAGACTAATTGTAAAGCGATGAGGTGATGCCCGAGCGGATAGGTCCACCGTTCGGGATTGCCCAAGATTTGGTGGAGTTCGCGGGTTTGTTTTTTTGGAATGATTTTATCGAGTCGCCCGTGGATGGTGAGGAGTCGGTAATTACGTAAAATGCTGCCGGTCATACCGGGGTGTAGCTTCGTGAGTTCAGCGGCCCTACGATAGACGGTGTGAAATTCTTCGTCGGTGAGGATGTGCATGACTTTTTCAGGTGGATCTTTTCGGGCGTCTTTCACCCATTCGAGGGTATTGGGGAAAACTCCGGCGGCTCCGGATTCGTAGGTTGAGAGGAGATTGGTTCCGGCGCTCACAAGGACGATGGAATCCCAGTCCGGATTGAGTTTCACCTCGGCGGGGATTCCGAAGCTTCCGGCGCTGGTGCCGATGAGGGCCTTTTTTCCGGCAAGCCAGGAAGGTCGGGTCTTGCGGAGGTAGGCCAGGGCGGCGCGGGTGGAATGGGCTTGTTCGGCGTGGTGGAGATCCATGTCGTCGGCAAGAAGACGGGCTCCGTTTTCGATCGTGCCTAATTTCGAGATTATGGTCGGGATACGTCCGCGGTAGAGGCTGTCAGGGGGAAGCCCCACCATGACGTTCCACCCGAGTTTTTGCATTTTATGGACAAACTGCTGCTCCACCTTCGAGAGGAGCATAATGGAGGTGTGGTACACAAGCAGGCCCTTGGCGCTTTTTCTTTCGCTTGGGAAAAGTTGAAAAATGGTGGTGCGAAGGTCGAAGGCGCAGAACTCCCAATAGTTGCCATCTTCGTGTGTCAGTTTATTCGTATCCTTTAAATAGGGACTGTCCCCGGCGAGAGGCGAGG
>PBTU01000176.1 GCA_002729295.1 Verrucomicrobiales bacterium
GCTTTTCTCCACGGCCAGGTTACTGAGCTGAGGTCAACCGTGGTGCCGGCGGGGATGTTGATCGAGAAGCTGACATAGGCCATGCCTGCAGGCAAAGTTCCGATAGCTGGTTGCGTCATTGAGTTCCCGTCGATCTTGGTCACCTGATCGCTGGGCATGCTGACTTGGGCATTGCCGTCGAAGTTCTGGAATTTACCCGTTCCACCAAAGACCCAGTTCGTCACGGTGACGTTGTCGGTGGAATCGATGTCGTCGGTGCCGGATAGGGCGATGTCGTAGTTGCCACCATTCTGGTCGAAGACTGCGGCCGTTGAGAAATCCGAACCAGCGATGGGCGCAGCGGAAATTGGATGCCAAAGGATGAGTATAAGGCTGCCAGTTATGAGAGTATGGGTGAGTCTGCGGATCATGGTGATTGAGGTGTGGGGTGTGCGTTGGGGGAAGTGTGTCTTGGATTCAATCGGAAAGTAAGCCGAAAGAAAGGCTGCACAGTTTCCTGTGCAGCCTTAAAAAAATGCGGATTGTCGCAAGGGTCTAGCGGCGGCGTCTCATCGCGGCCAGACTAGCAAGACCGAGAAGCGCGATGGAAGATGGCTCCGGGATCGGTGAAACGTCGCCGTTGATGACTACGGTATCAAAGTCAATGTCGCCACTTCCCTGACCACCGGCATACCAATGAAAGTCTACCGTTGTGTCGGTGAGTCCCTGATAGGCCGCGCCTGAGAGATCGACGTTCCCATTTTGCACTGCTGGGCGCGCACCACCGAGTTCGCTGAAGGTGAGGTTTGTGTCGATGCTGGTGCGGAAGGCAAGCCAGCGGACAGCGCTGCCGTCGGTTGCGTTTCTGTAGTCAAAGGTCACCGAAGTGAGGTCGAGGCTTTGAGTCTCCGGAATGGTGATCGAGAAGCTTACTGAAGCATAGCCATCAGGTGAAGTTCCAACGGCTGGCTGTGGGTCGTTTTTCGCCCCGTCGATCTTGGTGACCAGATCGCTGGGCATGCTAACCTGCGCGTTGTTGTCGAAAGTCTGGAATTTACCAGCGTTTGCGAAGACCCAGTCATTAACGGTGATGCCGTCGGCAGGGCTAGGGTCGTCCGTGCTGGTAAGGGCGATGTCGTAAGCTCCGCCAGCGGCATTGAAGACTGCAGCGTCAGAGAAGTCAGATCCTGCGATAATCGCTGCCGAAGCTGTGGGCAGCTGCACCGCACAAGCAAAAGCAGTGAGGGGGAGTGTTTTTTTGTTCATTAAGCTTAGTTTAGAAATGGAGTAAAGAGGGTGATATGGGGGTTTGCAATCTAAGTCCATTAAGAAATTCAAAAAAATAACAATGGTCATCGGTCCTATCAAATAGGCGACTCCGTGATCACGAGTGCCAAGATTCGAGGCGGGTCAATTAGGCGCGAAGGAGCTCACCGCTTGCGGTTGGGCAGACGTTTGCCTTCCATCCGTGCTTGGATGAGGTCGGGGCAATTTCCCTGCATACGTATTTTTTCGCAGGTCGCCTCGATCCGGAGGCTTTGGCGGACCGATTGGTAGCCGAGGCGTCGGGTCACGCAGTCGTTGATTAGGTCGAGGTTTTCGTCTTCAAATTCGACGACTTTTCCGCAATCGACGCAGACAAGGTGGTTGTGGGTGGGGCGGTCGAGGAAGTTGGGGTCGTAGGTCGTTTGGCCGTCGCCGAGCTCGATTTCGTGAATGAGTTCGGCTTCGTCGAGTAAGGCGAGAGTGCGGTAGACGGTGGCTCTGGAAGCTGCCGATCCTGCTGAACGGAGGCGGTCAAAGAGTTGTTCCGGAGTGAAATGTTCGTCGGAAGCAAAGATAACGTCGACGATTTCATCGCGCTGCGAGGTCTGTCGAAGACCTTTTTTACTGATGAATTGGTCGAGCCTTTCCCGGATGCTTTCTTCCATGCTGGGTGGGATCATAATGATTTAGATTGAATATTGAATCCCGAAAATCGAAGATTTGCGGCGTGAGAGTTTTTTTAGCGCTGTTGAGCCTGGCTTTGGCGTCGTGTGGGTCCTCCGAGAGGTTTAGAGTTCGGCAGTTTCATTTGCGATCCGACACGGTGGCAGATGGGAATGAATTTATTAGGGCAGAGATGAATAAGCGTCTGTATGGCGCGGTTACCGAGAAGGCGCGAGAGTTGAGAAAAGGGCACTTTTATGCGGTGAGCTGGCGGAAACTGAGTGGGAACCGACCGGTGAAGATCGTGTTTGAATATCGGCAGCAGTCGTCGGGGGCTAGGATTAAGAAAATGACGCGGGTTTTGCCGCCGTCTCCCGAGGGGAGGACTGAATTTCGAATTACGGGATCGGATTACTATCAAAACGGTCGCGTGTTGGCTTGGCGGATGACTTTGTTAGACGGATCCGAGGTGATTTCCCGCAAACAATCATTTCTCTGGGACTAACGATGAGTGTTTGGATATCCCGCTACGAGCTGCGATCGGCGACGAGACTGGGTGCCAGGACGGAGCGGCGGATTTACCGTGGTGCCTTGGTCCGGGTGGGAGAGGGATTTGGATGTCTTCATCCCTGGCCGGAGTTAGGTGATCCCACGCTCGAAGAGTGTTTGGAGGATTTGAAGGGGCCGAGGAAGTTTCGCTTGGTGCAGAGAGCCTTGTATTGTGCGGAGATTGATGGGAAGGCCCGAGAGAAGGGCGTGTCTTTGTTTGAGGGCGTGGTGGTGCCGAAGAGTCATTTTTTGATGGTTGGGATCTCTAAGGAGGGTTTGGAGGAGGCTGCAGAGCGTGGGTTCTCCGTGGTGAAGGTGAAGGCGGGGAGGATGGTAAGGGACGAGATGGAGAAAATCCGCCATCTTTCATCCCAGTGGCCGAATATCCGGTGGAGAATCGATTTTAATGAACTGGCAAATTGTGAGGAACTACGGGGGATTCTCTCCCGGTGGGAGAGAGATGAATTGAAGAGAATAGATTTTGTAGAGGATCCATCGCCTTTTTGTCCGGAGGATTGGGCTGGGCTACCGGTTTCAGTGGCAAATGATCGCGGGATGGCGAGAGACGGGGGGGCTTCGGAGGTTTTGGTGATCAAGCCGGCTATCGAGGAGATCCCCAGAGCGCTGAGTCAACGTATTGTGGTGACTAGTTATCTGGATCATCCGATTGGCCAATGTTTTGCGGCCTATGAGGCGGGAAAATCAGGGATTAAGGAAATCTGCGGCTTGCAGAGTCATGGAGTCTTTGTAGCGAATTCGTTCAGCGAGGAGTTGGGTGAGTTGAGTCCGGTATTTCTACCCCCAGCAGGAAAGGGTTTGGGATTCAGTAACTTATTGAAAAGTATGGATTGGGTGAAAAGTTGATTTTTGGGTCTTTCGATCGGTTTTTTATTGTCGGGAAATTTCCTTGTTTGCAGGGCGATGTCGGAAGACCGTTTCGGAGTGCGGGAATTTCCATTTTGGAACAATTGCGAACCGTTTTTGATGAGCGGAGATGCGGCCTTAAATGAGTGGTTGGGTGGAAGAGAAGAGTTTCAAAACCATGTTGTTTTTAAAACTTCCGGGAGCAGTGGCCTGGAGAAGTGGGTTGCACTTTCAAAAGATGCTTTGGAGTGGTCGGCACGGAACGTGATTGCCCATTTGAAGATCTCTGCAGGGGATATATTGGGGTTGGCGTTGCCAACGAGTCATGTAGGCGGTTTTGGCTTGTCCGCGAGAGCCTATTTCAGTGGTGCGAATCTGGTGGAGTTTGGAGAAACCTGGTCGGCTGATCGCTTTGCGGGCTGGTGCGAGCGGGAAAAAGTCTCGGTAACTTCCTTGGTTCCGGCTCAGTTGAGTGATTTAGTTCGATGTCAGCTGGTTGCTCCTAAATCGATGCGGGTGATTGTCGTGGGTGGCGGGGCATTGGATGAGGAATTGCAAGTGCGAGCCATCGCTCTCGGGTGGCCGGTGTTGCCAAGTTATGGAATGACGGAGACCTCTTCGCAGATAGCAACCGGTGACGGATTGCCATTGATGAAAGGGTGGGAGGCAAGGCTTGATGAGGGGCGATTAGCTCTGAGGGGAGGAGGGCTTCTGAGTTGGATGATTGAAAAAAAGGACGGGGAATTTCGCTACTTCGACCCGAAGGAGGAGGGGTGGTTTTTGACGAACGATCTAGTGAGGCTGGAAGGGAGAAATCTGGGAATCTTGGGAAGAGCGGATCGGCAGGTAAAGATTCTCGGAGAATTGGTGGATTTGGATGAGGTGGAGAAAAAGTGGCGTGATGCACTTGGATTTCCGGCGGTGATTTTGCAGAAAAAAAGTGAGCGACGAGGAGTCACGTTGTGGTTGCTAGTCCAGGGAGAGCCCGGTGAGATGAACTTATTGAATCGAAAGATGCCGGGCCTCGAGCGTCTATCCGGATGGGCCTTTTTAGATTATCTTCCTAGAGGTCCTCTGGGGAAAATTGACCGCAGTGAATTGGAAAAAATTCATGTCGAATATGATTGTGCAGAAGAGGAATCGGGATTTACTTAGGAATAGTTAATGAATACTTTCCGCTCAACCGCCTCGAAGAAAAAACGGCCTTCACTGCGGTTTTTTATACCACCGTTACCAAAGTAAATTCTAACTAATATGATCGATGTTCCATCCGATCCCAAGATTTCTTTTCCACCTGATTCTTCAAACGAAAAGGGGAATGACTCCAAACTCAGCGATGCCCAGCTTAGACAATTCGGTTTGAGGCAGCCGGACGCTCCTGGCAAGCATTATGTTCTCGATACCAATGTGCTTCTGCACGACCCGGGTTGCTTGAATCGCTTCCAGGAAAATCACCTTTGCATCCCGGCGGATGTCTTATCTGAGTTGGATCGGTTCAAGAATGAGCAAACCGAGCGAGGAGCCAATGCCCGAAAAATCCACCGTGCCCTCCTCTCTATATTTGATAGGAGCGAAAGTGTGACCTCTGGTGTGAGCACGGATGGTGGGGGAACCATTCGATTGGTGATTTACGACCCTGATTTGTGTGAGAAAAGCAGTGCCATGTTGCAGCAATTCCATCGAATTTTTCCTGATCGTGTTCGGGTGGATCACCGGATTCTCGCCTGCACCTTACTCCTTCAGGAGAGTGTTGGTCCGCCGGTCGTGTTGGTGACTAAAGATTTGAATATGCAGCTTAAGGCCAGGGCGGTGGGCATCACTTGTGAGGATTACCTGAATGATAAAGTCGAGCCGCAGGAGGCAGCCAAGAAGGAAATGGCTAGGCTCCCTTTGGATCAAAATGAACTTCAACGGTTTGCCAGTTCCGGAGAGATAGAATTGGACCCGGAACGCACGAAGACATTACACATCAATCAGTATGTTCTCTTGGAAGGGGGGGAGAAGCAGACGATCCCGGCGCGTCTCAGTGTTTCGGGGAAATTAGTTCGTTTGATGGTTCCCGAGGTCATTCGCATTCCAGACGGGCATAATTTGCGGCCCCTGAATCTCGGACAAAAGTGTTTCATCGATGCCTTATTGAACCCGGAGATTTCGCTGGTGACTTGTTACGGACAGGCTGGAACAGGAAAGACCCTGGTTGCCATGGCGGCCGGTCTTCACGGGGTGTTCAGCAGGGATTTCAATGGGCTTACAGTCAGTCGTCCAGTGGTGGCGATGGGTGACCAGCTGGGATTTTTGCCCGGTTCGTTGGAGGAGAAAATGCGGCCTTGGCTTCAGCCGATCTATGACGCTCTGGAGCTTTTAATGAACTCTCAGAGTAAGCAAGGCCCTAAGCGAAAGCGTAATAAATCGGAAAGCGAGGCGATTAAGAAACCGTATGACGACTTGGTTAATCAGGGAGTGATTGAGGTAGAGGCACTGTGTTATATTCGGGGCCGTTCTATTCCGAATCGCTTTTTCATTCTCGACGAAGCCCAGCAGTTGACGCCCCAGGAGGCTAAGACGGTGGTGACGCGAATGTCGCGGGGGTCCAAGTTGGTCATGGTGGGAGATCCCGCGCAAATTGATCACCCCTATGTTGATAGCCGAAGCAATGGTCTTGTGTATACTCGCCAGCGGATGCGCGGTCAGGGTTTTGCGGCTCACGTCACCTTGAGTCGAGGTGAGCGGAGCGATCTTGCTGAGGCAGGGGCGAGCTTAATGTAACTCTGGAAGCATTCGTTGCGTAGTATCTCCATGAAATTTCTCCTCCCATTTCTTATTCCGGCCTTTGTCGGATGCGGAAGTCGTCCACCTGAAAGTCCTCCTCCTGCGTGGGGGGAGGCGGTTTCGCGGGAGGTGGCCGCATTGGGTTCCCGAAATTGGGTCATTGTCGCCGAGTCATCTTTTCCCGTGATTTCCCGTCGCGGTACACGGACCGTAGTGATTGACGGCGAAACACCGGAGGTGGTGGAATATATCGTGAATCTTTTAGAGCAGTCTGAAAATGTCAGACCAAAATTCAGTACGGCGCGCGAGCTTCTATTCTTGGTCAACGACCTTTCGCCTGGAGTAGATCAGTTCCGTGAACGATTAAAAGTGGCGTTGCACGGGCACACAGTAAATCAAATGGATCATCGGGCACTTACCTTGCTTGCACAAAGTGATGCGGACAAGTATGCCGTTCTTGTCCTCAAGACGAAGACGGCCCTCCCTTACTCGAATGTCTACATTGAACTCGATAGTGGATTCTGGGATCTTGAGTCTGAGGCGAGACTCCGCTTGGACATGTCAGGGGGAACTCAACAGCCTCAGGGAAATGAAAAAATCGAGTGAAGAAATAGATCGTGAGAGGGAAGAGGCTTGGGTAGGTGACGCCGTATTGGCGCTCTATGTCCGGGAATGGTTGATCCGCGAAAAGGGGCAGATTGATGGTGAGGCTTTCGTAAGGGCGACTTCCAACGATTTTCTCCGGCTCAAGGGGAATCCGACCTCTGTGGAGGCTGAGATTGGAAGAGTATACCGGGACGGTGGTTTGCAGGCAGGCTTTGATTTTATCGAAACCCAACTGATTCCTCTTTTTGTCCAACGGGAAAAAGTTAGAGCTCGTCAGCAGGCCCGCCGTTAGTCTGCGGTAAGCTGATGGAGAATTTTTAAGACCAGCTGTCCGCAGTTCTCGAGTGCTTTTGGTGAAAGCTTGTCGATGGTGTCGTCCGTGGTGTGCCAGTAGGGCATTTTTTGAAAGTCACCGATGAGGTGAAGGCAGGGAATATTGGCCCCGTTGATCAGCGGAACGTGATCATCGATGATTCCGCCGCTTGCATTGATGACGGATTTTTCGAGACCCAGACTGCGGGCCGCCACGCGAGCGTGTGACTGAAGGTTTTGGTGGGAGTCTAGTCCAATGAGAAGAGGGACTTTTTCGTCGCCGACGA
Organism: Verrucomicrobiales bacterium; assembly: GCA_002729295.1. Classification (GTDB taxonomy): domain Bacteria; phylum Verrucomicrobiota; class Verrucomicrobiia; order Verrucomicrobiales; family Akkermansiaceae; genus SW10. Next base: position 7,296 of record PBTU01000176.1, read on the forward strand.
GGTCAATGATGATCCCCGCGTGGGGCTTGTTATTACGGGATTTCAAATGCCCTGCAAAATAGCGGCTTCCGTAGAGACCATCCCGCTTCGGGTCGATGTTCCTGAGCATGGCCTCCTCTCCATCGAAGAAAACCAACTCAACTTGGTTGGCCGCGTCGCCGTGTTGCGAGAGGACACGGACGACTTCCACCATGACGCCTGTAGAAGAGCCACTATCATTTGCTCCCAGGAATATGATGTCGGGGTAGCGTTTGGTGTCGAGATGGCCTCCTAGGAGGTAGGGCGGAGAGACCGACCAATCCGGTTCGCTGTCGGGCGAATGCCGAGCCAGGAGGTTGGTGAAGTTGACTGTTCCAATTGGTGTCGAGCTGGGGAAGGTTTGTCTCCTGGTTTTCCAGCCGAGCTCTTTAAGGGTTTTTTCCAGATACCCCAGACTCTTTTGGTATCCTTCCGATTCCGCAGGACGAGGCCCAAATGCATTGATTGCAACGACATGTTGTAAGGCATTGTCCCCGGAGAATTCGGTGACGGATTTTTCAGGGACCGGAGAAGTTGGGATCGATGGGACGGCCCCTTTCGGGTGGTCTTTCTCTCCACAAGATAACAGAAGGAGGAATAGGGGAGTGAAACCGAGTCGAGTCAGGTAAGTCACGGACGTCAATCTACGGAGATCCCGAGCAGATTCAAGATGCGATCGAGGTCGTCGTTGCCGTAATACTCCAACTCGATTTTCCCCTTCTTTTCCTTGTGGGAAATTTGCACGTGGGTGGCGAAGTGGTTTCGTAGTTGGTTTTGAATCCGGGCAATATGAGGATCGATAGCCTCTTGATCTTTCTTCTTTGTCTTTTTCTGTCCGTTTTTATGGAAGTCTTGAACAAATTTTTCGGCAGCCCGCACGGTCATGTGTTGGCGAAGAATCTGGTCGGCCACCGCCAATTGGTTTTTGGGGTCTTTCACGCCGAGAATAGCCTTGGCGTGTCCTACCGTGAGGTATCCGTCGGCGACGTGGCGCTGGATCGGTTCCTGAAGATCGAGAAGGCGCATTGAGTTCGCGACACTGGCGCGGGACTTGCCGACGCGGGTGGCGATTTCCTCCTGCTTGAGTGAGAAGTCCTTCGCGAGCCGAACATAACCGGCAGCTTCCTCGATGGCATTAAGATCCTGGCGTTGCAGGTTCTCGATGAGGGCCATCTCAAGGACTTCCTGATCGGTGGCAACTTTCTCAATGATGGGGACAGTTTCCAACTTGAGTAACTGTGAGGCCCGCCAACGGCGTTCCCCGGCGATGAGCTCATATTTGCCCTCAACGCGTCGGACGATGAGAGGCTGGATGATTCCGAGCTCTCGGATCGAGGCGCTGAGTTCGTCCAACGAGCCTTCGGCAAAGTGTTTCCGGGGCTGAAGAGGTGTTGGAACGATTTCAGCAAGAGGGGCTTGAATGACTTTTTCCCCGGGGAGCAACTCAACCTTGGTGTCTGGTTCGGAGTCCGAGCCTTTGCCTCTGATAAGTGCTCCGAGTCCTTTTCCCAAACCTTGCTTCGCCATGAGGAAGATGTTTACCGATGAGCTTGAGAAAATGCAAAGCCTGATTACTTCCTTAACTCATTCTAAATTTTCACCTACGTCTCGGACTTGACTGGAGGTGGCTGGGATGTCATCGAATCGAACATGAAAGTGCTCTTGCTCATCGTGTTTCCCCTTCCGTTATTTGGGCAGGGGGGGATTATTCAAGTGCCGCCCAAGCAACCGGTGCCGCAGGAAGTGATGTTGTCGGCTCAGAAAGCGACCCAGACCCTCATCAACAAGAGCGTAAGGGGTGATTATAGAGCCTTGGTGGAGAAAGAGAATCCGGGTTGGAGTAAAATTGCTTCTAGGGGGCGATTCCCGGATATCAAATCCTATCAGGCTCATAGCATTCAGCTTCTCAAGAAAATGGTGGCAGAAGGATTTATTTTTCAGGCTGCCGTCGCCCAAGAAGCAATGGTGGGGCATGAAGTGAATTATAAATCAGGCGGATATAAAGACTGGATGGTATTTGTTCCGACAGTCAACGACTACGCAGTCATGGATCGGGAAGTCCAACCAGCTAGGCTTAGGAAGCTTCGTTCCAGGCGTTTTCAGATTGCCATTGCCTCCAAAGCGGCATTGGAAGCCAAGGGGCAGGAGGCATGGACTTTTGTCAGTGGGGCGGGGATTACCGGAATCCAGCTCAGGCAGTTGTATCCTTTTTTGCCGAAAAATGAGAAATTGTTGGGTTTTCCGCCCATTGAGACTGCCGAACGAAAGTAAAATCGAGGTGAAGATATGGGGAAGAAGAAAAAAAAGAAGCAGGAGCCGCTCAGCAAGGCCGACGAACTTCGGCGGATTGAAAAGCTTACCAAGCGCGGGAAAAGCGAGTTTGTTGAAGTTCGGGGGTCAATTATTCACGGTCGTGGAGTCTACGCGGTGAAATCGATTCCCAAGGAGGAGTATGTCATCGAATACGTTGGCAACCGGATCAATAAGAAGGAGAGCGAAAAGCGAGCTTTGGCCCAGATGGAAGTGGCTGAGAAGACCGGAGCGGCGGCCGTTTATATTTTTAATCTGACCAAGAAGTGGGATTTGGATGGAAGCGTCGAGTGGAACCCCGCCCGTTTGATCAATCACTCCTGCGAGCCCAATTGTGAGGCAATTCAGGAAAGAAAGCGGATCTATATTCAGGCCCTGCGGGATATTGAGACAGATGAGGAGATTACCTTCGATTATGGTTTTGATGTCGAATGCTACAAAGATCATCCCTGCCTGTGTGGATCGGCCAAGTGCGTGGGATACATTGTGGGTAAGGATTATCTCGAAGAGCTGGCTGAGAAATTGTCTGGGGAAGACGAAGAGGAGTAGAATCCTTGGCAATCAGAATAAACTAAGCCACCTTTCCGCCATGCGAATTTTTGTGGGATTGTTTTTGTTATCGATGGCTCCGGTATTGGGGCAGGAAGGCGCGGCCAGGGCGAAGGCCCTGACCCGGGCCTATGATCAAAAATTTGATGCTTGGGTGGAATCCGTCAAGGATGCCCGGAACAAGGAAGCCCGGGCAGCGGCCTGGAATGAGCGTCCGGATAGCAAGGCATATGGCGCCGCTGTTTGGAAGGTTGTGAGGCCCGAACTGAACAAATCGTGGACGCTGGAGTATGCCGCCTGGATGATGACAACGACCCCGGAAATCGTGGTCAGCGGTAAAATTCTGCAATCGACTCCCTTGGCAATGATTCGCAAGGCGATCAAGTCTTCTCATGCCAGGAGTCCGCGGGTCGGTCCTTATTGTTTGGCGCTGACGCTATTCTCAGATCCCGGCGACATGCCCTTTCTCCAGCAGGTTGAATTGCAGAATCCCGACAAGGCGGTAAGGGGCGCAGCAGCATTGGGGCAGGCCATTCTCCTTCGTAAGCTGGGTGATGATTTTCAGGTCATGAAGCAGCGCCTGGACAAGCTCCAAACGGCTATCAAGAGCCCTGACCTCAAGATTGGGCGGACGACTTTGCAAAGCTTGGTGGCGGATGAGCTTTACCGCACGACCAAGTTGTCGATCGGAGCGAAGGCTCCGGATGTGCGGGGAATCGATATTACCGGCGATATTTTCAAGCTGAGTGATTATCGAGAAAAAGTCGTTGTCTTCGTTTTCTGGACCAGTTGGATGCCCAACGCTGATGAAACTCTGGCCTTTCTCAATAAACTTCATGAGGAGGCCAAGGGAAAAGATCTAGTCATCATCGGAGCGTGTCAGGATAGCTTGTTGACTCTTCGTGATTACACGAAGGAAGAAAAAGTTTTGTTTAGGAACTTCGCTGACTTTGAACAGGAAATCGAAACGACTTATCGTGTCGCCCGATGGCCGCTATGCTATGTCCTCGATAAGGAAGGAAAAATTCGACACAAGGGTGACCCTGGTCCATTTGTGAGAATCTCGGCGATGGCGATTCTGGGTGAATAGGGGCTTCAGCTGCCTAATTCCAGAGTCCGCTGGAATCCTTCGAAGCTATCGAGGACGTTGTTCCACCAATTGAAGGCAAACTTGGCGAAAGTCAGGTCGTTTGAGGTAACGCACATCAGAGCGCCAAGGATGATCAGATTCGCCAGGATAATGATCATGAGTGAATAGAAGGTTCCGTTTTCCTTCAAGTCAGGCTGGTCCTTGGGAATCATCCAGGCCGTCCAGATGACGTGGAAGCACCAGGTGCCACCGAGGATGAGAATAAGGGCATCCTCGCTGTGGGGAATCGGATAGCTCCAGTTGAGGAATCCGTGGAGTGAAATGGCGACGAGCGACCAGAAGGGGACAAAGTAGGGTGACAATGCGATGATGATGTTCGACTTGTTGGTCATAATGTAGCCGCCATCCGTGCTGACTCTGATGTCACTGATCCTTCCAAAGCAGAGGTATACAAACATCGCGTGGGTCATTTCGTGACCCAGGACATACAGGTAGAGGAAGAAGTTGTTGAGAAGTCCTGAAATAAACCATCCGATCATCAGGGCCACCCCGATCGTGAAGTAGAAAAAGGAACTCGAGCGCCAGAAGCTCAGTATGAAGTTCTCGGAATTGACTCGCTGGAAGAGAGTGACCACGGTGATGAAACAGAGAGGCACCAGGGCAAAGGCAAGAGCCCAATGCAGGATGCGTTTGAACAACGGCAATTGATGGTCTTCGAAGTCCTCCGGGACCGCTGTTCCGGCAATGGCGGACTGCCGGGACATCTGTTGACGACGGTTTCCGGGGCGATTGACGCGGTCGCAGGCCCGGTTATGGGCATCCAAGAGGCGGGCGCCAAAGCTCGGGCGAAGAGCCCGGCGATTGGTCCGGGCACGTTGCTTGAACTGAAATGGTCGCTCTCGTCGTGCCATGCGCTTGTTTACATACCTAAATGATTAGGAAAAATAAAGCGATTCTCTCGGATTGAGTGGTAGGAATGGTCTGCCGCTTGCTAGTCTGCCTGCGTGAGCGGCAAAAAGAACCTCCCCGGCCTGGTGAAAATTGACCCCTGGCTGGAGCCATATGCGGAGGCGATCGCGGACCGAAAGTCGCGATACGAAAAGGAATTAGCGCGGATTTGTGCGCAATATGGCTCTCTCGAAGCCTACGCCACCGCTCATGAGGAACTGGGGATTCACTTCGAAAAATCGAGCCAGGAGTGGGTTTATCGGGAATGGGCGCCTCGAGCGGAGGCTCTCTCGCTGACGGGAGATTTTTGCGATTGGTCGCGGGACGCTTACCCGATGACCCGGTTGGAGGAGGGGATTTGGGAAGTGCGACTCCCAGCGAATGTTTTAGAACACGGAGGCTTGGTTAAAGTCCAAGTAGCCGGAGCTAATGGCGCGCACGACCGAATTCCAGCGTATATCCGTCGGCTGGTTCAGGATGAAGAAACCCACGCCTTCAGCGGACAGGTCTGGGCTCCCGAGGAGGAATACAAATGGAGGAATGACCTTCCTACGCTGGATGCGCCCCGGATTTATGAAGCCCACGTCGGAATGGCGACGGAGGAAAATCGCGTGGGGACCTATCGGGAATTCGCCGACGACGTTCTGCCGCGGATCTCCAGGCTCGGCTATAATGTCGTTCAGCTAATGGCGATTGCGGAGCATCCTTACTACGGATCGTTTGGATATCACGTCGCCAATTTCTTCGCTCCGGCGGCCCGCTGTGGCACGCCCGAGGATTTAAAATACCTCATCGATACCGCCCACGGGCTGGGTTTCGCAGTTTTGATGGATGTCGTGCATTCACATTCGGTGAAAAATTTCTCGGAAGGCCTGGCGGCTCTCGATGGTGAGGAGGGACTCTACTTTCATCACCACGAACACCCGCAGTGGGACTCGCGACTTTTTGATTACGGCCGACCCGAAGTCTCGCGATTTCTGCTTTCTAATCTCGCCTACTGGCTCAAGGAATTCCGATTCGATGGCTTCCGCTTCGATGGGGTCACTTCGATGCTTTACCACCATCACGGAAATATTACCTTCGATCATTATGACCGTTACTTCCTCGATGGCGTGGAATGGGATGGCGTCACCTACCTGCAATTGGCGAATAAGTTGATCCACGAGATCCGTCCGGAGGCCTTGAGTATTGCCGAGGATATGAGTGGAATGCCGGGACTCTGCCGCACGCTTGACGAGGGTGGTATGGGATTTGATTATCGGCTCGCGATGGGGATTCCGGATCACTGGATCAAACTCCTCAAGCATACTCCGGATGAAGAATGGAACCTCGATGAAATTTACCATACGCTTTCAAATCGTCGCGAGGGAGAGAAGACGATTGCCTACGCTGAGAGTCACGACCAAGCCTTGGTTGGGGATAAGACTCTGGCCTTTTGGCTGATGGATGCCGCGATGTATCACCACATGCAAGTGAGAGATGCCGACCCGGTGGTTGAGCGTGGGATTGCGCTGCATAAAATCTTCCGCCTGTTTACGCTCGCGGTTGGCGGCGAGGGTTATTTAAATTTCATGGGCAATGAATTTGGTCATCCGGAATGGGTCGACTTTCCACGAGAGGGAAATGGTTGGAGTTTCCAGTATGCCCGACGTCAATGGTCTCTCGCTGACAACGAGGACTTGAAATACGGTCAACTGGAACGCTTCGATGCCGCGATGCTGGAATTGGCACGCGCACATTCTCTGCTTTCGTCGGCCCCGGCCAAGCTCCTGAATCTCGATCAGAAAAATCTATGCGTGCAGTTTGAGCGGGGAGGCCTCGTTTTCGCGATTAATCTCAATCCCACGGAGTCAGTCTCGGATTATTCTTTCCCGCTTGATGCTGAGGGAGATTACCGCTTGGTCTTGAGTTCGGATGAAAAGAAATTTGGCGGCCACGACAGGACCGATTCTTCGGTGGCCTATCCTGTCGTCGAAGGTAAGCTGATGATCTATTTGCCCTGCCGGACGATCTTGGTCTTCGTCGCTGACGATTAATTATTCACGTCGTACTGCGGATCGGCGAGGGTCTTAAGAAAGGCGATGATGGCAGCTTGATCTTCTTTGCTGAGACGGAGGCCTTCTTTTGGATGCTTGGCAAGGTTGGCGTCGAGGGATTCGCTGCGGTGCATGGGCCCGTTGTAGTGGGCCATGACATCTTCGAGGGTTTTGAAGCGTCCATCGTGCATGTAAGGGAACGTGTAGGTGAGGTTACGGAGACTTGGCGTTGAGAACTTCATTTTGTCAGAGTCCTTTTCAGTGATGTGGAAGCGCCCAAGATCTTTGGTCGGTTTTAGGCCGTTGTTGTGGAATTGGTGGTCAGAGAAGTTGGCTCCTCCGTGGCAGTGAAAGCAATCGGCTCCGAATTTTTTGCTACGGGGTTCGTATTCCGTGAAGAAGAGCTCCATGCCGCGTTGCTCGTCTTTGGTGAGCTTTTCCTTTCCGGCCATGGCGCGATCGAACTTTGAATCGTAGCTGGTGAGAGTTAGGACGTAGCTTTCCAAGGCGAGTCCTAGTTTTTCTGAGGTCACTTTTCCGGGTCCAAAGGCTTTTTCGAAATCCTTGCGGTAGTTGCTGCGGCCGTTGAGACGGCGGAGGACGGAGTTGAGGTTGGCTGCCATTTCTAGGTGGTTTTGAATCGGGGAGAGAACTTGTTCGCGAAGATTTGTAGCGCGGCCATCCCAGAAAAAACTCGATTTCCATGCCATGTTAAAAATAGGCATGGAATTTCGGGGGCCTTCCCTGCCCTCGAAGCCTGGCGAGATTCGTTTGTCATCACCGAAGGCAATAAAAGGATCGTGGCAGGCCGCACAGGATACGGTGCCGTCAATGGAGAGAATGGTGTCGAAGAAGAGCCGCTCTCCCAAGTCAACACGTTCCGTGATGAGCGGGTTGTCTGGCGGGAGCGTCGGGAGGGGAAAGCTGCTGCTCATCTTAAAAGGATAGGGCGTAAATTTCCCAGGCAGATACAGAGGCTCGACTTTCTTGGTAGGCTTTTCGTTGAGCGGATAGCGGACACCCTGAATGCTGAAAGAGCTTTGTAAATTGGCGACAAGCGAACTGGCAATGGGATCACCGGGATGGGAGTGGCTGGAGTCTCCGTCTTTGATGAATGAGATGGGACGAGGATGATGGAGGAGTTTCTCCATATCGAACTTCAAGGCGATGGCGGTGTTTTCTTTAACGTGAAAGTTCACCGCCAACTGCTGGCGATTGAAGTTGTTGTCGTTGGCGAGGTGGTAAACAAAGCCAGCGAGCTCCTTTTTGGGATTCCGGTATTTCCCTTCGAGTGCGAGAAAGATGTAGCCGTCTTTCCAGCTCCAATGGAGCTGACTGAGGTTGGGATTCAGAGGATGATCGTCGGCGTATTGGTTCGGTTTTTCGTGATTCGTCTTCTTTGGGATTCCGACCGAAAAGCGGGCGGCCCTGTAAGTTCCGGCGGGGACATTCTTGAGCGAGAAGGAGGTGCGTCTCTTTCCTGCGTCGAGGTAGGCGTATTGATCGGGAAGTTCGTGCCATTCTCCGTCATCCGACTGAAAGGCAAAGGAACTGAGAAGGTAGCTCAATCTGGAGATCGAAAATGTTTCGCTCTTCCCATAGCGGATCGAGTTGAGCAGGAGCGGCTTACCTTCGTATTGATGTTGGATGTCGAACCGGATATTTCCTCCGATGAGAGGAGAAATGAGGACGAAAAGAAGGAGGGCGATACGCATCTTGAGGTTAGTCTAGCGCAAAAATCTAAAATGGAAATCAAGGGAATCCCAATCCGAAATTTCCCTGCTTTCTACTCGAGTGTCGGTCTGTCGCTGTGAAAGCTTCGTTGATCGGGTTGATGGCGTGGCTTGTCATAATATTCAAGTCCCAATGGGTTGTTATTTCTGACTGACGTGAAGGCGAACGAATTTCTTCTGCTCTGAAGTCAGAGGAGTCGCGATGAGATAGGTCTCAGTGCTGGTGCCGTCTCCATTGTTCACTGACGAACTGTGGATGACTTCGGCAGGATCTGAGTCCCAATCGATGAGGTCAGGCGACAGCTGGACTTCGTAGATTAAATCTTCCGCTTCGAGGTTTTTGAGGAAGACGAAGGAGAGGGTTTCGACATCGCCGCCACCCAGGTCGGCTAGTGTGATCGAGCTGGTAGGGAGGAGGCTGTCATTAGCGATGGAGTCGGAGCTGGTCAGCGCGTATTCCAGAAGAGCATTCGTGCCATCCCTATCGATATCGGCGAGTGGGTCTGGACCAGAGAAAGTCGTGGAGTCGATGCCGCCGGGATTGCCATTGGTCGCTGCGCTGGCCCGCCAGTTTGTCGCCTCGGTGTGGTCCGGGTTCGAGGTGGAATTGATCAGGACGAGGCTGTAGCCGTCTCCATCCGCGCTGGTTGGCCATGGGGCCCGGTCGTTGTAGGTGAAGGAACGGATCGGAGTGGTGTCGCCAGCGAGAAGCTCAATTGCTTCTCCGTCGTTGCTGAGGCTGCCGGAAAACTCACCGGCGATCAGGGATTCGGGAACGTCAGGGTAACGGCTAGTGAAGGCGACGAAGTTATTGACCAAAAGGGCTCTTCCTCCGGGGGGAAGGATCACTCCGGTCAAAGCGGCACTGAAATTGAAATCTACTCCGGCGCTAAATTGCACGTTGGTGAGATCAATGTCAGAGGAGGCGATGTTGGTGAGTTCGATGTATTCGAAGTCACTCCGCTCATTGAAGCCGGCGGCTTCCTCGGTTGGCGAAGGAGGAAGAGGGCGGTAGTTGAATTCGCTGATGACCAGGTTGGTTTCGCTGGCGAGAGCGGTATTGACGAAGAAGAATGCCTCGTTGACAGCGGACCAATCGGCACCGTCCTGGGCACGTGCACGAAGCATTCCGGACTCAGTCATTTGAAAAGGATCGACTGCGTTGCTCTTCGCTCCGCGGAAACGGAGGTCAAAGCTGATGTCCGAGCTGCTATCGCTGACCTGATGAACCTCAACTGCGAAGGTGTTCGTTCCTACCACGAGGTCGGCAACATCCACGGCCTTGCTGAAAAAGGTGGTCTCATCATTTCCGCCGACCACGCCACTTGCCGGAGTGGTGTAAATCACTCCGCTGGTGGGCATGTTGGAGCTGAAGACGAGTTTGCCATTTAAGTAAACAATTGCGCCATCATCGCGCTGAAGTTCGAGCGAGAGAGAGGCGAATTCGGTAGGATCATCGACATTAAATTCGCGACGGAAGTATGTCGTGCGATACTTTTGAGTTTCATTGGGACCATAGGATACGGTGGTTACCTCGGGGCCATCGCCATATCCCATTTCGGCCGCGCCTGAGTCCCAGGAGTTGTCGTTGAAAGCCGGCTCCCGCCAGGAGGTGCCTTGATCCGTTCCGTTATCGAGGTATTTCCAAACCGAACCGGCAGCGACGAGAGTGGTCGTGCTGACTGAGCCGTCGTATTGTTTGGCATTTGGATTGAGTGAACCTCCGGGAAGGCGGGGGTCGGAACCATCGGTGGTGTAGTAGATTGTTCCCGAGTTATTGGACATCGTGAGCTCGGTGGCGCTCAGGACATGACCTCCGTGCTGGCTGAAGACCGGGGCATCCGTGTCAGGATATAGGTTGGCACTGCGAAGTTGGCTCAGAGTGACATCGGAGCGCTGGGGGAGGTAGGAATTGAGAATGCGATCTCTCTCGGCGACCCATTCGACGTTTCGGGTGTAGGGATTGGCGCGTTTGCTGTCGCCCCAACGGGCCGATTCCCCGACGATGGCGCGATCAATGACATCGGCCAGCGCTTGATAGCGAGCGATAGTATTTTCCGGAGTGAGGGCCCCGCCATTGAAGAGATGCTTGTGAGCCCGGTCACCGAATTCGAGATTGAATTCTGAATTCGAGCGGAGTTGCGAGTAGAGTCGCGAAGGTTTGTTGTCTTGCCCCACTCCAGTGCGATTGTCACCGGTGATGCTTTCGAGCGTGCGCTCGGCATCCCAGCAGACGAACTTGTATCCGCCCCGATCAACACGCGGGTTGATGGAATACCAGTTGTGGTCATCCCAGTCACGGTTGCCGCCGAAGAAGTTGACCATCATGTAGTCGATGAGGTTGGGCATGTCGACATACGCGGCGAGGGCATCGTATCCGGCTTGATCGGTAACGCCACCCTGGGCGATGGAGTGAGCTTGAAGCCAGTCGGTAGCGGTGCCGTCGACGACATTTCGAGGGTAGGAATTTAGGGCGTCCCAGCCGGCTTTGTCGCCCCCGTAGTAGGAGGAGCCAAAGTCGGCATTGGGTCGTTCGACGACGTTGTAAACTCCCCAGTAAAGTCCGTTGAGGTAGAGGTGGAAAAAGGTTCCGTGGCAGGAGGCGTGCCCCATTGCGAGTTGTGAATTATGGATGAATTGATCGCGGATATATTGTGCCTGGTTTTCCTCACCGCTGGATCCGCGGTGCCAAGTGTTGTTGAAGCCAGCGCGAAGGATGATGCTATCGAAAGTGTCGACCGCGCCGTCGGCGTCTTCGGAGGCATCACGGAAGAGGGGGAAGCGAAGCTTGGTGTCACCATACTGGCGTTTGAAAATGAGGCGGAAGCTGTGCTTCGGGAATTGGGAACTTCGACCAACGCCACCCTGCATTCGCACGCCGCAGTTGACTTGCTTGTCCGGGCTTCCGTCGGGGTAGATGAATTCGACGGTGCCTGCCCGTTCCCAGGCGATTCCGGATTGACCTGAGTTGGTGTAAATCCCCGAGCCGCCGAAGAGGCTGCTGATGGGCATCGACATCGAGAGGGTCGGGATAGACTTGAGGTCGTCTTTGATTGTGCCGCTGTAAGTAGGATTTGTGGTGACATCAGCATCCATGCCAAAGTCAGTGCCGGAAGGATATCCCGGAGGGTTTTCGGGTTGGTTCAGGACATCATCGAGGAAGATGTAGCTCTGGGCATCAACGTTGGTGGGGATGAGTCCTGACTTGAACGCGATGGCTTTGACCACCGAAGTCGTGGAGATATTGACCGGCCCGGTGTAAAGTGTTCCTTGGCTTGCGCTGGGGTCGGTGCCATTCAGGGTGTAGCGGATTTGAGCGCCTTCGGTGTTGGATTCGATCGTGAGATCAAAAGCGGTGTCATAAAATCCCCGGTCGACGGAAAAAGTGGTGTCGCGGACATAGTCCTGCAAGCCGGTGCCGTTGACGCCATCCGGTGTTGGATTGGTGTAGTAACCCAAAGTTATTCCATCTGGATTGACTCCAAAGGAGTAGCCGGGGAACTGGGCGGGATAGGGATCGAATTCCGAAAGAATGATGATTCCGGCAAGGCCTTGCTTGGTCAGGGCCAGATATTCACCGCTGGCCCGGAGGCTGAAGTTGGTGTGGAGTTCGTCTCCTTCATCGGCGCGGTCTTTTCCGGATGCGAAGACGATGAGGTGGTCGGTTTCTCCAAGAGTGGTGGTGGGGAGGCGCCACTTGGTGAGATTGTCTGGATCATCAGTCAGATAGTAATTGTTCAGGATAGCGGTGGAGGCGCTGGGATTATGAATCTCAATCCAATCGGAGGGATCACCGTTCTCGTCGAGGAGTGAGCCGTCACCGTCGGCTGAGAATTCTGAAATAACCGGTTCACCCGGAATGATGACAGTCGCAGTAAGCTGCGAAGTATTCACCCCCTGCCCATTAGTCGCACTGAGGGTGTAGGTAGTCGTTGTGGTAGGATTAACCGTCAAGCTTGTCGTTCCGGTGACATTGCTCCCGTTGAGATCTAGCGCAGTGACATTGAGAGTAGACCAATCGAGCTGTACTGAAGTGCCCGGAGCCACAACAATCTGATCAGCAGTGAACGACTCAATAATAGGCTGGTTGGTAATATTGACCGTGACCTGCGCCATATTTACACCGTCAGCATTGCTCGCTGTAATGGTATATGTCGTGGCGCTACTTGGCCCGGGATCAAGGGTAATCTGACCGATGCCGCCTGTGGTCAAGGGCAGGATATCACCCATCCCCTGGTCGATACTTAACGAAGTCGCATCGATGCCAACATCCCATGATAAGACAATTGGATTACCCGCCGGAATTAAGGGATGATCGACCAAAAATTCACGCACTGGAGGACCAGTACTTCCAGCCAAGCCACTTCCACCCGAATCGAGTTGAATAAAATACCGGCCGTCGGATGGATCAGAGGCTACATATTCCCATGTGGTGTCACCAACGGCCACAGAAGAGCCCGCGCCAGCTTGGTGGGCCGTGATCATTTGATCGACCTCACCCGCATTATAGCCATACTCTACATTCGTCGAGAGTGTGTGGAACGCTGCGATTTGGGAGTCGTTGAGCAAAGTGGAAAACACCGCGACATCGTCGAGAGATCCACGGAACGAGCCCCGGTTACGCGACGTTCCAATCAAAAGATTCTCACTAAGATTATTACTGAACGTCCCACTGGATCCTCCCCCCCCGGTCGCTACCGAAACTCCATCGACAAAGATTTCCTGAGTAGTGCCGGAATTTGTCCATGTCACATGGTACCAGTTACCCACATCGATTGCGGGACTTCCGCCTGAATTAATGTCGTCACCCCAGTGTCCGGACCAGTAGCTGTTTTCTCGGGCGCCGAGGTGGAGAACGTTGCCGGAATTCCCGCCAAAAACCATGTTGTCGTTGGTAGAATTATCGAACTTCACCCACGCCATCATCGAGTAGCTGGTGTTCCCATCGATCCCAAGGGA
>PBTU01000177.1 GCA_002729295.1 Verrucomicrobiales bacterium
CACCGAGTCAACTCTCCTCTCCGCGATGGAAGGAGCCGGAAAGCTCATCGACGACGACGAGCTCCGCGAAGCAATGTCCGAACGCGGACTCGGCACGCCAGCCACCCGCGCAGCAACCATCGAAGGTCTCATTCGCCAGAAATACCTCACCCGAGACGGCCGTGAACTCATCGCCACCGGCAAGGGCGTTCGCCTCATTAACCTCCTCCAGGAAATGGACATCAAGCCGCTCACTTCTCCCTCCATGACCGGAGACTGGGAGGCAAAGCTCCGAAAAATGGAACAAGGCGAACTCGACCGAGCCACCTTCATGAACGAAATCGCACGCTTTACTGAAGACGCCGTCGGCAAGGCCCGCGCGCACTACGACGAAATTATCTCGCGTCCATTCCCAGACCTCAAGTGCCCCTGCCCGAACTGCGGTGCCACCGAGCTTAAACAAACCGACGCCACTTACGAATGCCGCACTCCAGATTGCGGGTTCAGAATTTCCAAATACATCGCCGGTCGCGCACTCAGCGAAGAAGAAGCCAAGACGCTTTTCACCACAAAATTTCTCGAAACCCGCGACGGTTTCGTCTCCCGCTTCAATCGACCTTTCGAAGCAGCCCTCGAACTCAAACAACAAGTTTCCAAAACCGGCAAGCTCGGCAAGTGGAAGACCAACTTCGTCTTCGACTCCGACCTCGAATCCGTCGAGGACCTTACTGAAGATCAAATGATCAAAGAGCTCACCCTCACCAACGGCAAATCGGCCAAACTCTACGAAACAGAAAAGGCCTTCATGGTCCCCGCGCTCACCACCAAGGACAACCCCGACGGCTTCCGCCTCGGCAAAACGATCCTTCAAAAAGAGCTTACCGCAGCCGACGTCGAAAAAATGCTCGTCGAAGGAAAAACAGCCCTCCTTCCCGGCTTCATTTCCAAGAAGACCAAACGCGCCTTCGCCGCCCACCTCACCCTCGACCCCGAAACCGCCAAAATCGGCTTCGAGTTCGCCCCGAGAGCAAAAAAATCTGCCAAGAAAGCCACCAAAAAAGCAGCTAAGGAAAAAGAAGAGGAATCCTAAGATCGCCATCAGGGACTGGGATCCCGGTCTCTCCTTCGATAGCAATGGAACTCCTCGGCCTGTTCCTAAACGCATCGTGATTGCTAGGTGAACACCTCAAAGCCCAACGAGACCTATTATCAATCCTTCGACCGCTCCTCCCGACCACGAAAAGCGCTACAAACCCAAATCAGCCAAGAAGCGCATTGCCCAAAAAGCTAGGCGCGATCAGGTCAACCTCTGGTTTTTCAGAAGCCAAGATCCGATTAACAGGAGGGGTAACCTCAATCTTGAAACCCATATTATGCACCGCCTCCCGCTCCGGGGATGAGAACCTCGCGAGGTCTCGCTCCATCGGCAGGGCCGACCATGCCGCGAGTTTCGAGGATGTCGATCATGCGAGCAGCCCGGGTGTATCCCAGTCTGAGACGACGTTGGAGAAGGGAAGTGCTGGCTTTTCCTTCGACCATCAGAACTTCGACACACTTCTGGATAATTTCCTCATCGGCATCCGAGACTTCTTCTTCATCACCATCATCACCGGAGGCGCCGCTTTCGATGACACGCTGGATGCTGTCTTCAAACTGCTGTTCACTTTGAGTGGCACAGAAATCCACGATTGATTCCACTTCTTCATCGGAGACAAAGGCACCCTGAGCTCGCTCGAGCTTGGCTGAGCCTGGAGGAAGGAAGAGCATATCCCCCTTACCAACTAGTTTTTCAGCGCCCTTCGAATCAAGAATCACGCGACTATCAAGAGAAGACGAAACCTGGAAAGCAATCCGACTCGGGATATTTGCTTTGATCATACCGGTAACCACATCAGCACGCGGGGTCTGGGTGGCCACGATCAGGTGAATACCGGCAGCACGGGCCTTCTGAGCAATCCGCGCAATGCTTCCCTCAATCTCCGCCGGAGCGGTCTGCATGAGGTCGGCAAGCTCATCAATGATGACGACGATATATGGGAAGCGATCTGGAATTTCTTCGTTTTCCTCCTCTTCTTCCTCGGCAGTCGCCATTGGACCCAACTCACCATCCTCGAAGGCCTTGGCCATTGATTCGATTGCTTCTTCGTCGACAATTTCGTCAATCGCAGCTTGCTCCTCCTCAGTAACGACTTCAGGCTCAGACCGGGTCCGTCCGTTGAAGCTGTCGAAGTTACGTACTCCGAGCTTGGCAAAAATCTTATAACGTCGCTCCATTTCGTTAACGCACCACTTTAGCGCGCCCACCACCCGCTTGGGATCGGTCACAACGGGAACAACGAGGTGTGGGAGCTTAGCGTAAACCTGCATTTCCACCACCTTGGGATCGACCATGATGAAGCGGAGTTCATCCGGTCCAAAGCGATATAGGATACTGGTAATGATTGAGTTGATACACACCGACTTACCCGCGCCCGTGGCACCGGCGACGAGACAGTGCGGCATGGCGGCTAGGTCCCCGACGACGGTATTGCCGTAAACGTCCTTACCAAGAGCGAGTGGAATCTTGCGCTTAGAGCTACGGAAAGCTTCGTCTTGGAGAAGCTCGCGAAGAGGAACGGCGACCTTGGCATCGTTGGCGATTTCGATGCCAACAGTGTCCTTCCCGGGAATCGGTGCAAGGATATTGATACGTTCGGCTCTGGTAGCTCGAGCGAGGTCAGCTTCGAGCTGGGTAATACGACTCACACGCAAACCAATGCTCGGATAAATTTCGTAGCGGGTAATCGTCGGACCACGGGTGATATCGCCGGCAGTCACTTCAACCCCGAAAGCCTTACAGGTTTCGATAATGATGTTCTGCGTGGCGAGTAACTCATCGCTAAAGTCCTCGGGTGGAGATGCTTCCTCTTCAAAATCAAGTAGATCAAATCCCGGGAGTTCGTAATCTTCAAAGCCCTCTGTGCTAAGACCGGTATGAGTATTCTTCTTCCGCTCGAAAGGACGGGCGCCCAATTCAGCGATTGGAGTCTTACGCATGGAAGCGTCAATAATTTGAGGCGCAGGAGTCTCATGAAGCGGCAGAGCAATCTGTCCATCTTCGTCCGCCGGAAGTGATTTTTTTTCCTCCGTAGATAACTTCTCCGTCATTTTCTTACGAGCCCGCTTACGGGGAACCTTGTGCTCGGGATCCTCAACCTTAGCTTCACGACGAGCCTCACGGCGCGCCACGAACCAGGTCTTCGCTCCGGTCACAGAAGATCGAATAAAAGCGATTGGATGCCATCCCGTGAGTAAAATCAGGCTTATCATGTAAATGCTCCCAAGCAAAATTGCCGAGCCTACTGTTCCGAGGAGATTTTGAAAGACGTAGTGTCCCACACCTTCTCCGAGAGCTCCACCCGGCCATCGCCCGTGGGACTGGCCATCGAATAAACCTAAGACATTAAAAAGAGAAGCACTAGCCAGCATCAAAGTTCCAAATCCAAGCAAGGTCCTCAGTCCCAAACTGCTCTTGAACCAAGCCACGGCGACGCCGAGCCAAATTGTACCAACTGCCACCAGATATGAAGCTGCTCCAAACAAAAAGACAAAAACAAAGCCAACCAGCGCACCCAAGGGTCCGATCAAATTCTGAGTAGGGCCGTCTTCCGCACCTTCCGGGGCAAAATTGCCAACAACTTTCCAATCGACAAAATCAACCGGCGTAAATTTAAGCAGGGACACAAACAAAAGCAAACCTGCCGCAATGATTCCAATCCCGACCATTTCCTGGCCACCCTCTCGTTCCAGCACCGCGTGCTGTTTTCTCGGCTTTCTTGCGCTTTTGGCCATGATTAATGGGGAGGCCTTACCGCCTCTCAAAGTCATAATTTCTCACGAAACATGGTGATCAGGCAAGAATGAACTTACGGATCGTTAAATGATTAAGCGATTTTAACAAAATTCCGCCAAATCCCCCCCAATTGGAGACTTTTTCTACTCTTCGTCCACTGTTTCGTCACGCTGGTAGATCGGAAGTTGACGATACGGGACGGTAAAGGCCAGGGTCATCATCGCTGTCCCGTAGATCCGTCCAGCTTCCTTGCTATACCAGGATCCGTCCTCTTTCTGCTTTGACAAGTAGGTTTGATACATCCAATTCGCGAAGGTCTCCCAATGTTTCCCGCCGATCTGAAACATGGCTTGGGCATTATAATAGTTTCCGTAGAATTCGAACTGCCGACCTTCGAGGCCACGGAAATTCTGCAAAATATAATCCGCCGATTTAATGGTGGCCGGCTTTCCGTGCTCGCCGCAAAGTTCCAGACAGAGAAGACCCATTCCAGTGAGGGATAACTTGTGATTGTTCGGGTCCGAATAGCCAAAGTGCCCCCCTCTCTCCGAATAATTTCCGTAGAGGTACTTAAGCGCACTCTCAATTGCCTGATCGGGAACCGGAGCCCCATTAAGTTTGGCCGAACGAAGAGCCATAAGAGCCCATCCGCTGCATGAAGTATCGGAATCTTTGGAATTGGGATGATAGCGCCATCCGCCCTTATGACGGTCGGATTTATTTACCGCCTGGGCCCGCAAAATCAACGCGACCGCTCTCGGAAGGCTTTCGCCAATTTTCTTTTGACGTTCAGGGTCTACCATTCCGGATGCCTCGGACAAAAACAAGGTGGCGATGTTGTGAGCATACATGGGACCACTGCCCGCATGACCTGCAGTGTAAAGCCCATCGCGATTCTGGTGCTTGAGGATGTAGTCGATCGACTTATTCAAGGCCTCGGCATACGGCCCCTCGGTGGCAAGATGTCCCCGTGAGAGGAATGCCATGCCAACGAGAGCAGGAATTCCACAAGAGGTTCCATAGTTTTCCGGGAAGCTGCCGTCATCCTGCTGAATTCCCGCGAGAAACTGAAGTCCTCGCTCGATTGAAGGATCAACCTTCTCCTTCCATTTAGCAAAGAGAGCGTCGGGAGCGTCCTGCGCATTTCCGGCAGGAATGATAATCAAGGCGAGAAAGAGAGAAAGAAAACGCATTATTGCTCTTTGGATACTTGTTCAAAATACTGCTTCACGAGACCACGATAGTCTTCCGGAACAACCTCCCCGGCACCCCCACTGACGTCAGTCTTCAGAGTTGCACGAATCTTCTCCCAGTCCTTGGTCGTTATTCCGAGTTTTGCCAGCTGCGGCGGGATGCCTTTATCACCCTGCGCCTGACGATCTCCTTCCTGGGGGGCGTCACCTTCACCCTCACCCGGCTCTCCTTTCCCTTTTCCAGCCTGACCATCCATCGGCTGACCTGGCTGACCGGGCTGACCATTTTGGGACATTGCCGACCGAGCTTGCTGGGCAGCTTGCGCGAGGGCTTCAGCCGCCGCCTGGGCGCTTTCAGCGGCTTGTTTGGCATCGCCGGCTTGGGCAGCCTCGGCACTTTGTTCGAAAGCCTCCGCCAATGGTTCGCCAGGTGCAGGAGCCTTGCGATCACTCAGCTCTTGTTGGGCAGCCTGCTCGGCTTGCTGGGCAAAGTTTTCCGCCGCTTGATTGAGGGCATTCTCAGCTTGCTCCAGGTGTTCCGAGGCTTGCTGATTCTGCTGTGAGGCCTGTTGGGAATTCCCGGCTTCATTTGCTTGCGCCGCTTGTTCGGCCCGGCTTGATGCTTGCCGGGTCTGGCTGCGCGCATTCGCCAATTGATCACTGTCGGCTTGCGCAAAGTCCTGCACCTCCTGGGCGAGATCGGCCGCACGTTCCGCCTGCATTTCTTCGAGGGCTGTCAAAGCTTCCCCGGTATCTCCTTCCGCAAGAGCTTCCAGTGCTTCTGCGACTTGCTCCTGACGTTCCTGTAATTCTTGTTGGCTGGCTGATTCACTGGCGCCCTTTGCCAATTCCTCGGATGCCTGATTGGCTGCTTCAGCAGCATCGGCAGCTTGATTGTCCTGCGCGCTTTCCAAAGCGGCTTCAGCCTGGGCCACCGCCTCGGGAAGATCATTGGCACGAGCCTCGCTATTGCTGCGGGCATCGCTCAATTCCTCCTTCACATCTTCGACAATAGCCTCCTGCTCCTTGGCCAGGGCTTCCGCAAGCGCGTCAGAAAAAGCGCTTTCCTGTGCCTCTTCCAAAGCCGCCTCCGCTGCGTCGGTATTTCCTTCGGCCAAGGCTTCAAATGCCTCGGCAAGCTTTTCTTGTCTCTCCTGAAGGTTTTGCTGACCAGGCGATTCTTCCGCACCCTGAGCTAATTCTTCAGCTGCATTTTGAGCGGCCTCGGCCGCCTCTTGAAACTCATCACTCTTTGCTCCTTCCAGTGCCTCTTCACCCTGAGCGAGTGCTTCCGACAGATTTTCAGCGCGAGACTCATCATCGCCCCTGGCTTCTTCGCTCCCCTCGGCGTCCTCCTTACCTTGGGCTTCTTCATTGCCTTGGGCCTCTTCGTTGCCTTGGGCTTCTTCGCTACCTTGGCCTTCTTCGTTGCCTTGGCCCTCTTCGTTGCCTTGGCCCTCTTCGTTGCCTTGGGCTTCTTCATTACCTTGGGCCTCTTCGTTACCTTGGCCTTCTTCGTTGCCCTGAGCTTCTGCCAACTCTTCTTTAATGTCCTGATTAATTTGCTCCTGCGCTTGCGCTAATGCATCGGCAATTTTCTCCTCTATCGTGGGCTGATCCTGCGAGGCCAACTCCGCCAGATTTTCCTGCGCTTCTTTTAAGTCTTCAGCTTTCTCGGCAAGATCCTGAGCTTTCTCGGCCTGATTTTCCAAAGCAGCAGATTTGGCTTCGGGTGACTGACGAACCTGTTCCCTGATTTCGTTCTCAACCTGTTCTTGTTGCTTCTGCCAATCCTGCTCGGGAGGAGTGTCGGCATTCTCCGCGTTTTCGGCAGCTTCCGAAGCTTCTTGAGCCAATTTATCTTGTTTTTGAGCAAGCTCCTCAAGCTTGGCAAGATCTTCAATTTTCGGATGATCCTTGCTCACTTCATTCAAGAGCTCTCTGAGTTCGTCAACTGCCTCTGTGGAATTCCTTATCGCGCTATCAATCTCCTCTTTACGGGATTCGGCGGTATCTTGCAGGGGAGCTTTTTCCACTTCCTTGCGAGCCTCAGCAAGCATATCAATCGCCTCCTCCAATTCATCCCGTCGATGGGCCTGAACGCTGTCCTTCATTCGCTCGGAAAGATCGGTAAGATCTTCTTCAACCTCAGCAAGCTTGTCGCGAGCTTCATTCATGGCTTCAAGAGCCTGTTCGGGGACCTCTTCCTTTCTCAGTCGGGCTTTGGCCTGATGCATCTTGGCCTTCGCCTTCTGGACATCAGCAATTGCCTTTTCGATGGTCTTCTTGAGGTCTGAATGCTTCTCGTTCAATTCCTGTCTCACTAAAGAAGACGCCCCTTTGTTAATCTTGATTTCGATCCATTCAGAATATCCCACTCCCGGCCCCTCCAAATCCGCCGGGCGGTTATCGCTAATAGCGAGGCGAATTCTAAATTCACGCGGGTTGTTAATTTTAGGAAGAAGGTTTCCAAGATAAATCATCGCTTCGCCCTCCCAAAGATCCGGGCGTAGGTCAGGCTTTCTCTCAGGAAGAAGTTCGTTTAACGACGCCAACTTCTTCCCTCCAACTTTAATTTCAATCTCCGCTTTGCTGAGGCCAATCTTCTCGAGCACTTCGTAATCTAGGACAATTTGATCATCCGGCCGGATTTTCAATTCCCGTTGAACCGGACTAAGAATTTTCACGGCAGGCGCTTCATCAATAAGCGACTCAATCGAAAAACTACCTCCTTGCAACTCACGATCCAATTTATGGGTCACCACCAAGGTCGCATTTCCGAGAGTCTCCGGAACAATTGTTTGGGTCCAGCGAAAGCTGGATCCATTGGCCGAGTTCTCAACCTCTACATCGCCAAGCTCCTTAGATTCAAAAAGGAGTTCTCCGCTTTTGATCGGAGAGTCGAAAGTCCCGGTAACGGTCACCTGTGTTCCCGGAAGAGCCTTAATCCCGCCATTGAGAGCCTCTGATCGATCGGACCAACCGGTATATTCCGGATATTGATAGCGAACGACACCATCGCGCAGAAGAGGAATCGGCCAGACCCTCACTTCAAACTGATCGCTTTCACTCCTGCCAACTCTGGCCGAATATAAGAAGCCATCTTCGGCCGAAGGCAAATGATATTGGAAGGTGTGCTTGTTTCCTTCGCTTGAGACCGGACTCAGCGACTCGGATAACACCTCCCCATCCTTGGTCACCAAAAAATCAAGATCGCCATTAAGTTCACCTTCATAGGTCATTTCGATCAACACCTCGTCACCTTCAAGAACTTCCAAATCCCCAGGATTCATGGTGAAGCGGAATGCGCCGACGTTTCCGAGATCAGAAAATGGTGACACCGCCCGCGAAAGCAGACGTCCCATTTCCCGAGGAAAAATCGCCATAAGAGAGATCAAGGCCACAACCATAACCGCAACCGGCCAGAGGGATTTTTTGACCCGCTCCGAACGGACTTCGTCATTGGGATTTAACTCACCAACATCTCTCGCTGCATCCTTCGAAAGTTCGCGGAGAAGGTCCAAAGAAATTCCCTCGGGATGATCCGACAGCTCTAGGGCGCTACTGATGCGCTCCTGAACTTCCGGGTGGCGTTCCTCAAGCCAACGAGCCAATCGGACCAACGAGATTTTTCGGGTTAAGGGCCTGAGTAAGAATCGGAAAACTCCGTATGCGACGGCTGCCAACCAACAGAAGAAAACCACTGCGCGCACGCCAGAAGACAAGGGAGCCAAAAAATAATCAAGGGCGACCAGAATAAAGAGACCGCCCAAAACAACGGAGAGAACTCGTAAGAGGCCCCTAACAAGTTGAATTTGCCTAATCCGCCGCTTGATAGCGCGTAGACCGGAGCTGATTTCAGGAGGAAGATTCGATGGCATCGTTATGCATACGACACAAAAAGAATGGTCTGTCAGACACAATAAGAATTAGTCAGTTGCCACTTTTCCGTCCTTGATGGTGAAAACACGGTCTCCCAGCCTCGAAAGCGAAGAATCGTGGGTCACCACCACCAGTGTGGCATTTTGTTCATCAACCACTTCCATGAGAATTTTCATCACTTCATCGCCATTGGCCGAGTCCAGATTACCCGTGGGCTCATCGGCAAAAATGATCGAGGGACTGTTCACCAGAGCTCTCGCAATGGCCACCCGTTGCTGTTCACCACCGGACAATTCCGCAGGCAGGTGATCGACCCGTTTAGTAAGCCCCACCCTCGCCAAGGCAGCCTCGGCCTGGTCCTTCTGGGAAGCTCCCCCGATCAAGCCGGGAACCATGACATTTTCGAGTGCGGTCAGTTCAGGTAGAAGGAAGTAATTTTGAAAGATATAGCCGATCTTGTCATTTCGCAGCTCAGCCTGATGAGACGACGACATATTGTAAAAATCGACATCGCCAATGTAGACCTGCCCCTTCTTTGGAGATTCCAACCCAGCAAGAGTATACATCAAGGTCGTCTTTCCTGCTCCGCTGGGGCCACAGAGAAAGACCCTTTCCCCAGTCTCGATCTCAAGATCAATTCCTTTGAGGACTTCGATCTCTTTTTTTCCGAGATGATAAGAGCGGTGAACCTGTTTTGCCCGAATCATTTTCCGCCGATACTTTGGATGGTTTGGAAAATCGCGGTAATCATGAGGTAAGCCATTGACCCAATTAAAAGAGCCATCACCAAGAGAACAGCCGGCATAATCAAGGCCATGATTCGCTGCAGGGCATTGTTCAGCTCCTTATCAAAACGAACCCCTGCTTTCCGAAGCGCGATATCGATCTTTCCGGTCTGCTCACCCACAGTCACCATATCGATTAATAAAGGCGAGAAAACTCCGCTCCGCATCATCGATGCTGAAAGTGAACGGCCATCTCCCACCCAATCAACCATCTCAGTGAGGTGAGCTCGAATGAAAAGATTTTGTGTTGCGTCCCGGGTCAACTCCAGAGCCCTCAACAAGGGCAGTCCATTACCAACCAAGTTCGCCATCGTCTCCAAAAACTGAACATAAAATCGTCGTTCGATCACAGCCCCAAAAAGCGGAAGCTTTAACTTCACCCGGTCCCAGGTAGGACGGTTGTCTTCGTTGTCTTTCCAAGCTTTGAACAAAATCGCTCCCGCACCAAGCGCCAGTGCGATGACTAGCCACCATTTCCCAAAAAAGTTGGAAGCCCCCATCATGATCTGCGCACCGAGGGGAATCTTACTCCCTGGCGTGCTTTCGAGAAGCCCCACCAGTTGCGGAATCAACTTTGTTACAAAAACAATTCCCACGCCAATCCCGGCCATAATGAGGAAGGCTGGATAAATCATCGCCAAAATCACCTTTCCCTGCAGTTCCTGCAAGGTCTTCAGATAGTGAGCCTGTCGGTCGAGAATGGTATCAAGAGCACCACTGGCCTCTCCGGCCGCAGCCAGACTGCAATACAATGGACCGAAGCTGGGACTCACTCGCTTCAGGGAAGAGGAAAAAGAATTACCATCCCGCACCAGCTGACGAATCTTGGTCGAAACCGCTTTGAGACCTCCGAGTTCCTGACGATTTTCCATCGCCCGAAGAGCAGGCTCCAGTTGTAGTCCCGCCGAAAGCATGTCCGAGAGTTCCTCGGTGAAGAGCACGACGTCAGCTCGCTTAAGCTTCACCGGCCCATCGGGGATTTCCTCATCGGCGACCACAGGTTTCCCCGGAGCAGCAACTCTTCCCGGAGCAGCTGGTTTCGCGGCAGTCCCTTTTTTCTTGGGCTCTGCGTCTCCGCTATCCATGTTCAGCGACACTGGCTGCAACTTCTTCCGGTCCAACTGGCGTAAGGCCTCACCGCGATCTCCCGCCGTCAGCTCACCAGCAACAATCGACCCGCTTGAATCCAGCGCTTTGTATTTAAAACTAGCCACGATCTTCTTTGATTACTCCTCTCCTCCTAGATCGGATGCCGTCACCGAAATCACTTCCTCCACCGTGGTGATTCCTTTCATCACCTTGTGCCATCCATACTCCCTCATGGGAACGTAACCATCTTTGACAGCCTGTTCCATCAACTCGGGTGCCGCGGCATTCTTGGCAATCATTTCCTCCATGACGCTGCCAATGAGGATTACTTCGTAAATGGCAATTCGGCCTGAGAATCCCGTGTTCCGACACTTGTCACACCCACTCGGCTCATAGGCCTGCCCTTCGATACTCGAAGGAATACTGAAGCGATCCCGCACATTCTGTGGAATCTCGATGGGAATCTTACAATGGTTGCAGAGGCGCCGCACCAGACGCTGGGCCAGGAAAGCCCGAACCGAGGCGGCCACCAGGAATGGCTCCACGCCCATATCAACCAATCGGCTGATACCACCAATTGCGTTGTTGGTATGCAGGGTCGAGAACACCAGGTGACCGGTCAGGGATGCACGGATGGCAATCTCCGCTGTTTCAAGATCGCGAATCTCACCCAGCATTACGATATTAGGATCGGCTCGAAGAATGGAACGAAGTCCACTCGCAAACGTAAGGCCGATCTCACTCTTCACCGCGATCTGCATCACCCCTTCGAGCTTGTTCTCTACCGGATCCTCAATCGTCACGATCCGAGTATCGGAGGTGTTGAGTTCGCTCAGGAAGGAATAGAGCGTCGTCGACTTACCGGAACCAGTTGGACCAGTAATCAAAATAATTCCGTTGGGCAGGCTGAGGATACTCTGGATTTTCGAGAGAACGAAGTCCTCCATCCCAAGCAATTCCACATTGAATTTTTCTTGGTTCAACAAACGCAAACTGACCGACTCACCCTCCACCGTCGGCACGGTCGCAACACGAACGTCGATGGATGATCCCTCAAACTGAAGGTTAATCCGACCATCCTGGGGAAGACGGCGCTCGGCAATATCGAGCTTGGACATGATTTTTAAACGAGCAATCACCGATGACTGCAGAGCCTTGATATTATCGGGTACGGCAATATCCACGAGGCTGCCATCCACCCGATAGCGAATCCGGAGATTGTCTGCCATAGGCTCGACGTGGATATCCGTCGCTTTCTGATCCAGCGCCTCACGAACAATCTGGTTCACGAACTTCACCACGCTGGCCTCTTCGTCCTCAACTTCGTCAATGACGCTAGCCTCGTCCTTGGCTTCTAGATTATCAAAATCAAGATCCCGCCCCTCTAAAAGCTGCTCAA
The DNA here is from genome assembly GCA_002729295.1 of Verrucomicrobiales bacterium. Lineage (GTDB taxonomy): Bacteria > Verrucomicrobiota > Verrucomicrobiia > Verrucomicrobiales > Akkermansiaceae > SW10. The sequence continues at coordinate 12,160 of PBTU01000177.1, forward strand.
AGGTATCTGCACCCACCCCGTAGAGTTTTCGCAAGGCATCATGCACCCGGCGCCGTGAGGCCATGTGCCAGACGATGGGAAGATCGATGGCCTGCGCCGCAGCCTGTCTGGCGAGCAGATTCAGCGGATCATAAGTCACCATGTGCAGGCGTGCATTATCTCCATCAATCTCGATGGGAAGCACGCGATGTTTCAGGGCGATCTGAGGGCCACAAGCCGCCCGAAGCGGAAGAGCGCTCTCAAAATCGGGGATTTCAGGCAACCAGTCGAGATAAAGACCGGTAGCCAATTCACGCATGTAGGGTTCCTCGTCCACCAAACCGGTGTCGAGAATATCGTCGAGAGGAGAATGCTGGCGCTGACTGGCTTCTTGGACTGCTTCCTCAAGGGCGGGCAGATCAGAACAACCAGTTTCGCGGGCGGGCTTAAGGAGAAGCTCGGTCATGTTCGTAGTGAGTATCGATAAAACGCACAGACTTGGAAGTTCTGTCTCCTGAATTTTCAGCAAATCTTCAGGAATACCATCAGAATCGTAAATTCTCCAGTTTCCTCGGAAATCAATTGCACCAATTCACTACCATGACTATTCTCCCTTGTCTGCCTCGTACGCCAGAAGTGGTTGATTGGCCGACCCGATATTATTAAAAATGGGGGTTGCCCCGGAGGTCTAATGTCACGCCTTTATTGGAAGACAGCGGGCTAATGGAAACCCCCAACCTATTGGGCTTCGGGAATGCGGCTCATGCGCCACGGACGGCGAGGTGGATGACCTCAAAAACCCGCTCTATTTTGGAGCGGGTTTTTCTGCACCCTCATTTCAACGGAAAAGGATCATTCCGAAAGCGACGGTTTTGCTGCCTCAGCTGAAAATCTGAAGAATTCCGGTTCGCAGCACGATCACTCCATTCCACGGCCTTCTTCCGATTGCCCTTCGCAAAGTAAATCTCGGCCATGGTATCCAGATAGGCCTCCGACAAGGGCCGGACTTCCAGCGACATTTTCAAATAACCCTCGGCCTCATCGAGGCAACGGTTTGCCCGTGAAGCCAGCCAGCCAAAGGTATTTTTCGCATTATGATCTTTTGAGAAAAAGCGAACATTCTCCCGCAGCAACTCTGCCGACTTCTCAAATAATTCATCATGCAGCTCGACCAATCCCGCTTCCCGGAGCGCTGGGAAAAAATCATCCGCCAAGACTCCGTCCCTTGGAATCAAGCCATGCGCCTTTCTGAGGTTTCTCAGAGCCTCTTCCATCTGACCCTCCTCGGCAGCCAACATCCCACGACAGAACAGGACCTGGAATCGTCCTCTAATGAGATAGACGTCGCTTGCCTGCTTGAGCGCCCAGGACTCCAACTCACTCAAAGCCACCGCAAAACTCCAATTCCTTTCCTGAATAGCCCCCGACAATGCGCCCTCGATGATACTTCTTAAATTGCTGTCATCACCCGAATCCACTCGCTCCATTCTCAACAAGGCGGCACGATAGAACTTCCGGGACTTCTCATACTCACCCGCACGGAAATGATGCTTGGCAAAATATCCCAGACTATCGGCTGCCCCTTGGGACAATAGTATCCCTTTCTTCAAATAAGCCTCACCAAAGGGATCTCCGATTTTATTTAACACCACCCCTGCTCGATAGACCATCGACGGGGTTGCAGAGGGACTCTGGAGATAATTTGAATCCGCGTACAATTTGGCGGCCTCTTCATACCTCTCCTGATAGGCCAAATGTTCAGCCTCAAAAAGCGGATTTAAGCCAAATTCAGCTTCCTTGAGCAAACGACAATAAAGCAAAATATCAGACCCTTCTCCGCGGTTATTCGCGAAATCTAAAAGGTGCTTCAATCCTACTTCGGGATCCTGCTCCGCCAAAGATTCCTCCCTGAATCTCCTCTCAACCCCCTCAAAAAAATCAACAGGAACCATTGGTTCGCCATAGAAGGAGGCCACCAACTGCAGGACTTCTAGAGAAGGACGATTATCAGCCCTGTCCAAAAGCTTCACCTTGAGCCACTCCACACCATCGCTTTCGCCATAAATCGACGAAAGCAACACCTCAACTTCCACATCGAATTTTTTCACTTCCCGATCCAGCGCAACCAGAGAGGCACGAGGCGCAAACGAAAAAGATCGCTGATACCAGTCATACATCCGACTGTCCCTCGCCTCGCGCGCGGCATCGAAATAGTTCTCGATACACGTTGTGGCCTCGCTAACCATCCCTCGGCTTTCAAGGAAACTCGCGGCATAAAAATACTCGAAATACGGCTCAACATCCCCCTCCACCCGGAAACGCTCCAGGGTCCGCTCATACACACCCTTGATCCATTCATCGTTCAATGTCGCTTCATCTAACCCAATCAGCTTCAAGGCTTCAATGTCACGATCCTGACCGAGCAAAAAGAAGTAACGTGACTCGTCAACAAAGTCATTGGCATAGCCTCTCAACACCTCATCGAGCATGCCCATCTTCAGAAGACTACTCCGGGCTTCGAACGATTCACTGGAATTGGTCACGTGATGGCGGATCGAAGCCAGCTGTCTCTCCATCCGGTCTTTATCCCCAGTTTTCTCAGCCCGGATCCAATCCAAATAATATCCTTCAACCAAGGAAAGACTCCCTTCCTCATCCAAATACTCAAATAGCGGTACAACGTCTCCCATGGCAAGCGATGCCACCATCACGGCATGACGGTCGCCCAGACGATCAGCCTCCGCCCTTAAAATTGCCGGGTCACCCTTCACCCTTAAACACGCCAAATAACGGGCCTTGCTTTTTTCGTCAGTAAGCTGCCGGAGCCTTCCGATTTCCCCATCCAGCTGGCCAAGATGATCACATAAGCCCGCATAGGCGATCAGTGAGCGATAGTCATCATTGAGCAAAAGCAATTCTTTCGCTTGATCCAAATCTCCGCCTCGAAGCAAACTTAATTGCACCTTGGGAAGAACTTCAGCGACGGTTTCATCCATTCGCTCCAGGACTCTCTCATCCCTCTCGATCGATCTCAGGCGCAGCATGAGCCCATATTCCCTTCTACTTTTAAGACTATTAAAAAGAGACACTTTACCATTTACCGAAGCGGAAAAATACTTGTCTAGAAGATCCATAATCTCCTGCGGGGTTTCGGGAGAGAGACCCAAAAGAAGCTTTCGGTGCAAAGACAAGGCCCTGGCTTTGATTTCCGGATCGCTGCCCCGACTCAGCCTCTCGAGAACCTCCAGGGAAATCTTGCCCTCCTTCCACAGGGTTTCCATCGCCTCCCGCCGGATCTCAAAATCGTCCGATCCCAACATTTTTTCGATTTCAGAAATAGATCCCTGCCCGGGAACGAGCGTGCCAGACCCAAGCAAGGAAGTCAGAATGAGGACCACTTTCTTCAACATCGTGCTCTAAACTCTCTTATTTTTCGTCAGGATCAAGAGCCCATCTCAAGAAGCTCATCAATCAAGCCCGAAAGCACCTCGCCAACCTCTCCCCCACGCAACGGTCAAAGCTCAAACTTCCAGCTGTTTCCTCCAAATTCGCCTCAATCGTCCGCGCCCCCGCCGACGCTCATTATAGAATCTCTGAACCAATTCAGGATCACGAGCAAAGCCCTCCGGCGTGGCGACATCCTCCACCCGGTGCCCCTCCCAGAGCCCGTCCGCCCCGCGAAAGGTCTGAATTCCCGACTCCGCAGAAGTCCCAGCACCGTTCAAAATCACGATGGAAGAAGTCATCGTATCTTAAATCGATACACGAGCCTCATGACCAGGAAACCTGCAAAAACCACACTCACCAAAAGCACCCCGTCGGATATCAACGCTCCCTCTTCTCCGGTCGCAGCATTGGATAAATTCTCGTAGTAGGGTATAAGATACTTCCCCATCAGAAAAAAAATTCCCGCACAGGCACCCAACATCCACTCAACCGACCATCCTGCCTTTTTCATTTCCCGATACAAAAATTTCCAAAGATCTCGCCTAGAATCTCTTCGGTATCAACTACCCCGGAGATCTCCCCGATCACACCCAAGGCCTCCCGCAAACTGAGCGAAGTAAACTCAGGATCCTCTCCCGCCCCTATTGAAGAGATCGCCCGGTCAAGAGCCTCCCGACCACGTAGCAAACAAGCCTGATGCCGCGCATTCACCGCCACGGAATGTACGCCCCAATGCTCTTCATCGAGCGATAACAAGCTCATGAGATTTTCTTCCAGCTCCTCGAACCCTTCGCCCGTTTCACACGAAATCCGCAAGCCATCTTTGCTCGACCAAGAAGAATCCTCCTGATCCCACTTATTCAAAATCTGCAAATACTTCGCGCCTTCCGGAATAGGTAATTCCGCTTCCTCAAAGGGCTCACTCAAATCGCGCATTTCTAAAATCAAATCCGCCTTCGCCACCTGCCCATGTGTCATCGCAATTCCTTCCCGCTCGATTTCATCCTTCGACTCCCGCACCCCGGCGGTATCGATCAAGCGCAATGGAATGCCTCGAATATTGACGACCTCTTCAATGGTATCGCGGGTCGTTCCTTCCTGTGCACTGACAATCGCCCGCTGATAACCAAGAAGACGATTAAGCAAACTGGATTTCCCCACATTGGGCTTTCCATAAATCACCGTCCGCACTCCTTCCCGCAAAATCCGACCCTGATCTGCCGTCGCAAGGAGATCAGAAATCCGCTTCCTCTGATTCGACAATCCCTGTTTCAATTTCTCTCCAACTTCCGGGTCGATATCTTCCTCCGGGAAGTCGATATACGCTTCCAGATGCGCAGTTAAGCTCAACAAAGCTCCTCGAATGTCCTGACACATCGCACCCAGACGCCCCTCCAATTGCTCATTGGCCGACCTCAAGGCCAGAGAGGTCTGCGCGGAAATCAAATCCATCACCGCTTCGGCTTGCGTCAAATCCAGCCGACCATTCATAAAGGCCCGCTGGGTAAACTCTCCTGGTCCGGCCGGGATCGCACCCAACTCAACGAAGCGCTCCAGAACTTTCCGGGTCACCACCACTCCACCATGACCGGTAAATTCAACTACATCCTCTCCGGTGTAACTCCCAGGCCCCGCGAAAAAGCACAGCACACCTTCATCGATCACGAGATCATTTTCATCGCGAATTTTCCGCAAGGCCGCCTGCCTTGCATCGGGCAAGCTTCCTTTCCCACAGGCCGCAAGTGCAATCTGCTGGGCCTTCGGCCCTGAAAGACGAATTAAGGAAACCGCCCCCGTCCCCACCGGCGTGGCAATCGCGACAATAGTCCCGTCCATCACGAAGAAGAAAGAAGAAGATCAAGCTCCTCAAGGCAGCGCTGGTTTTGCTCGGGAGTTCCGATGGAAATCCGCACCCATCCCGGCAGCTTGTATCCCCGCATCGCCCGCACAATGACACCCTTCCTCAAGAGCGACTGAAAGACTTGGTCACCATCACCCACATTCACCAAGACGAAGTTCGCAAAGCTCGGCACAAATTCCCATCCACGCTCCGCGAAGGCACTCTCGTAGAACTTCACTCCGTGGGCGTTATTTTCAACCGTCGCGGTAATATGCTCTTCATCCTGAATGGACGCCAAGGCCGCTGCCTGTGCAATGGCGTTGGCATTAAACGGCTGACGAGCGCGATTCAACAATCCCGCGATCGGCGCAGGAGCCATTCCGTATCCGATTCTCAGCGCCGATAGTCCCTGCGCCTTTGAGAAGGTTCGCATCACAACAACATTCTTTCCCGCCTGCACGTGCTTAATGGTATCCGGCGGCTCGGGCAAAAATTCGTAGTAGGCCTCATCAAACACCGCGACAACATGGTCAGGCAACGCCTCAATAAAACGATCGATCTCCTCCTGCCCAACCAATGTCCCCGTAGGATTGTTCGGATTGGCGATGAAGACCAAAAGCGTCTCCGGGGTGATCGCCGCCGCCATTGCATCGAGATCATGCACAAAGCCCGGATCGGGCACTTCAATGTAATCCGCTCCAAAAAGTGTGGCCATCAATTTGTAGACGACAAAAGCGTGCTCCGCCGCAATCAAGGACGCGCCGGGCTTGAGAAATGAATGACAAAGCAATTCGATGATTTCATTTGAACCGTTGCCCAAAACGACATTTTCAAAAGCCACACCATGCTTCTCTGCGAGGGCCTTTCGCAACTTATATCCACCACCGTCGGGATAGAGGTGAGCCCTCTCAATCTCAATCTGCATCGCCTCCTTGGCCTTTGGCGATGGACCCAGCGGATTTTCATTACTGGCCAATTTAATAATATCCTCCGGCTGCAGACCCAATTCCCGCGCGGTTTCCTCGATTGGCTTTCCCGGCTCGTATGGAACCAGATCACACACCCACTGATTTGCGGCACCCGTAATGCTCATGGGTGAAATCTAACCATGTTCCCCCGCTCGGCAAGCCCCATCCCACCTCCTTCTTAACACCATCTCCGCAATTAAGCCCCGTCCTGAACACACGCGCTTTACTTTGCCCAGGTCTCATCTCTCCGCATCCTACAAATAACTCGCCCCCTGAACCTTCGTCAGATGTCCCTCCCATTTCACTAAACTACCATGAAATTAAAATCCTTCTTCCTGGCCCTCGCTACAATTGCCAACACGCAGGAACGGGACGGCTTCCGAGCTTACAAAATCAGAGCACGGATTCCACCTGCCCTCGAGCCCCACAGTAGATCGAGGCAATCCCACCGCTCAAAGGTTTGGCCTCTTCCCCGCTGAAACCGGCCTTGCGGAAGAGCTCCAGCATCGCCTCACCGCTTGGGAACTCCCCAATCGATCCGGCGAGATAGCGATAAGCCTCACCCTGCCCGGTCAAGACCCCGGCAATCCTTGGCAACACCTTGTTTAGATAGAATCCATACGGTTTGGCCAAGATTCCCTTTGGCAGCGAAAAGTCCAAGACCAGCAAATGCCCTCCCGGCGAAATCACCCGGTTCAGCTCTTTCAATGCATCCTGCCAGCACGCCATATTGCGAAGCCCAAAGGCCACCGTTACTAAATCGAATCCACCATCCTCGAAGGGCAGGTTCATCGCATCCGCCACCCGCGTCTTTTGCACCCCGCTATTCTCGGCATGCGCCAGCATCTCGGGACAAAAATCCGTTCCCAGCACTTCGGCATCAGGACATTTATTCTGAATTTCCAGCGCCAGGTCTCCCGTTCCAGTGGCGACATCGAGCACCTTCTTGGGATCCCACTCCCGGACAATGCGCCCCACTTTCTTCCGCCAAAGGATATCCGTTCCCAGACTGAGAACGTGATTAGTCAGCACATAACGATCGGCAATTTTCGCAAAAGCGCTTTTTACAAACTTAGGGTCCTGACCTGTCATTTCGATTCAGGCAGAATATCCACGTAAATCCCCGGATCGCTACCTGGAATTTCAATTGCACCCACCGCCTTGGCGTAAAAATCCTTCGGCCCCACTCCACCAATGAATGCATAGGCGTAACCATCTGCATGAAGTGCTTCGAGCGCTTTAAGCAGCAGGGCCTTCCCCATGCCAAGACCACGTAATTCCTCCGCCACTCCGGTTGGACCAAAGTATCCCTTCCCGGAGGTCTCGTAACACGCGAATCCGAGCACCTTCTTGTCCTTCGTCGCGATAAAGCAGGAAATCGGCTGACGCGAGCAAGCGATCTCAAATTCACTCACCCACTTCGGAGAAAAATGCTCTCGGATAAACTCCACCACGAGATGCTTCTCGTAGGCTCCGGGCCTGCGGAGGATCACCCCAGACTCTTCCACTTGGCGGTAAAGGTCGCCACTTTTCGGCAGATCATAAAGCCGCACCAACATGTCAATCATTGCGCCACCAGACTCACATCAATCCCTCTGAAAATCCACCCGAATCGTCATGAGTATCTTCCACACAAAAAGAGCCCGCCTTTTTAGGCGAACTCTTTGAAAGATATCTGAGTAATACGACTCGCAGCTCAAGCGACAGCGGCGCACCATCAGGAGACAGGCAGCCACCATCAGGAGGCTCTGCGATCCCAGCTCTGGAATTCCAGTTTCAACGATCTGGATGCCAGAGTTGCTGGATCCGCTCATGGTATCGATCGGCTGAGATGCTACGGTGACCCAATCACCAGAGCGTCAAAGAAAAATAAAAATCAGCGCGATTCCAATCATTCTGTTACACAAATTATTACGTCAAAAGCTGTGTCTCAGCCAGTAATCGGTAAGTCCCATCGTTCCCCATCAATTCTTCATGACTGCCACTTTCGCAGATGACGCCGCCTTTTAAGACCAAAATGCGGTCCGCGCTCTTCACCGTGGCGAGACGATGAGCTATAATCAAACTCGTCCGCCCTCTCATCAATCCATCGAGCGCCTCCTGCACCAATCGCTCGCTTTCCGAGTCCAAAGCGCTCGTCGCTTCGTCCAGCAAGAGAATCTTGGGATCGGCCAGAACCGCCCGCGCAATCGCAATTCGCTGACGCTGCCCACCACTCATCTTTACTCCGCGTGGACCCACCTTGGTTTCATAAGCCTCGGGAAACTCACTGATAAAATCATGCGCATTAGCCTTTCTGGCAGCCTCTTCAATCTCCTCCCTAGCGGCACCCGGGCGTCCATATTCGATATTCTCAAAAATCGTCCCTCCGAAGAGTAACACTTCCTGAGGAACGACGGCCATCACAGCCCTACGTGTCGCTACCGGAAGATCCGCCGCCTTCACCCCATCAAAAAACAACTCCCCGCCGGTCGTGTCATAGTATCCCAACAAGAGCGAAAAGAGCGTCGATTTCCCGGCTCCACTCGGTCCCACAATAGCAACCCGTTGTCCTGCATCGATATTGAAATCCACCCCGCCGAGCACTTCAACATCCTCCCTTGAAGAATAGGAAAACTTCATCCCCTCCGCTCTCAAAGCTCCCACCACCGCCATCTTGCCCATCTCACGATCATCCTCAACTTCATGCCCTAAAATCTCGCGAATCCTCTCGGTCGCACCCTGAGTTTTCTGAAGCTGGCTCATAATCTCCGGGAAAGCTCCCAGCGAGGCCCCCACGAAAATACTGAAGAGAATAAAGTGGGCGAATTCCTGACTCGTCAGAGTTCCCTCTGCCAACATCCCTGCTCCGAACCATACCACCATGGAAATCGTTCCGAACAAAATAAGAATGATGAAACTAACGAAGGCCGCGCGAGCTTTCGCGCCCTTCATTGTCGACTCCAGAAAACGATCGAGCGAATCACCATAGCGAGCATCTTCAAATCCCTCGTTGGAAAACGCCTTCACATCGGCAATGCCCTGCACGGCTTCCTCAGCGACAACATTACTCTCTGCCAAACGATCCTGTGCATCGCGCGAGTACTGACGAATCTTTCGCCCTACAAGCGCCACCGCCAGAACGACCACCGGAATCGACGCCAGCATGAAGAGCGAGAGTTTCGGCGAGGCAATGAAGATAAAAACCAAGCCTCCCAAAAAGATCACCGTCTGTCGTGCGATCTGAGGCACTGTATTGAGCAAGGTATTCTGAAGAATCCCCAGATCCGCGGCGAGAATGGCACTCACCTCACCACTCCGACGCTCCATAAACCAGGGCATTGGTAATCTCACCAGGCGCGCAAAGACGTCCTTACGCAAATCCCGCAGCGCACTTTCCCCCGACTTAATGAAGCCCCGAACCCTCCAATAGGAAATAAAAGCCTGCACCGCCAATACGGACAGCAATGTCAATACAACCCGATTGATATTGTCCCGCACCTTGCCTGGATCAACCCCAGCCTGCAATGCCTCCTGCGGCGAGCCAATCAGACTTCCCAGAAAATAGGGAAATGCCAGCGAAAGCCCCGCCGTGACAAACAGCGCAATCAGGGACGGAATGAAAATCTTCCGGTAGGCTCCCAGATAGCTGTAGAGCCCAAAGGTCCTCTTCCAATCGATTCCGCGTTTCTTCTTCTGTTCCTCGGACACGGGCTGAGTGAAACCTTACCCGCCGCTCCCGTCAAATCAGGACCGC
>PBTU01000178.1 GCA_002729295.1 Verrucomicrobiales bacterium
GACCAGGCATCGAGGCGGTCGATGGTTCGGTGGATCCGTGGGATCAGGTCCTGGCGATCTCGGAAACCAATATGGCCTTGCCGGAAAACTACGATGGAATTCAAGAATATCTCGATTTGGAAAACATGATCGATTGGTTGTTGGTGAATTTTTACAACGGCAACTCGGACTGGGATACCAACAACTGGCAGGCGGGGCGCTTGAGAGGAGAGGGCGAGACCTTTAAGTTTTTCACTTGGGATTCCGAGCGGACTTTGCTGGGACCGACGGTAAATAATACCACCAAAAACAATGCAGGCCGTGCGACAGGGGTGCATCAGAAATTACGGGCCAATGCGGATTATCGATTGTTATTTGCGGATCGCATCCATCGTCATTTCTTCAATAGCGGAGCGCTGACTCCGCCGAGTGTTGCGGCAACCTTCCAGGGCTTCGTGGATGAATTGCGCGCCCCCCTGATTGCGGAATCGGCGAGGTGGGGAGACGCCCAGCGAGCCGGAAATCCATATACGGTGAATTCGGAGTGGCAGACGGAAGTGAATTACCAGTTGAGTAGCTACATCCCGGGACGTACTGCGACGGTCTTGAATCAATTCAGGAATCAAAATCTCTATCCCTCCGTCGAGGCGCCGGTGATGAGTCAATTTGGAGGCAACGTTCCGCCGGGATTTAATTTGACGATGACAGCGCCAGCTGGAGAGATTCGCTATACCATCGATGGAAGCGACCCGAAGGATGGCGGGGGATTTGTTTACAGTGGCGCAGTTCCCTTGGGTGCTTCGTTTATTGTGAATGCCCGTGCCTTAAGCGGCGGAGAATGGAGTGCGCTGAGCAGTGCGGCGTTTTATGTCGGAACGGAACCGGCGAGTAGTGAAAATCTCGTTATCAGTGAACTGTATTATCATCCGTCGAATGCGGAGACTGAGGAGGAGTTCGTAGAGTTGATGAATGTCGGAGATCTCCCGGTGGACCTGCGGGGTGTGGAATTTCGAGATGGCGTTGAATTTTCCTTTGAGGAAGGAACAAGCACGCGCTTGTGGGTTCTTGTTCCCGGGGAGCGGATCTTGTTAGTAAAGAATCTCGATGATTTCGCTTCGGCATACCCTGCCGAAGCAGATAAAGTAGTAGGGACTTTTTCGGGCAGCTTGAACAATGATGGCGAGTGGATCGATTTGCGGGCTGCCGATGGTTCGGTGATTCATGACTTTGCCTTCAACGATGCCGCTCCCTGGCCCAAGGGCGCGGATGGGGCGGGGCATAGTTTGACTTTGATATCACCGAATACAAATCCGGATCATCGCGATGCTTTAAATTGGCGAGTGAGCATGCTTGCGGGGGGAACTCCGGGAAGTGGGGCGACGCTTGCTTTTGTTGGTCTTTCCGGAGTTGATTCCGATGGCGATGAATTGGATGACTTTTTCGAGTATGCCATTGGGACGGATGCCGGAGACCGGCGTGATGGAAGGTTGGCGATTCTCTTATCGGAGGATGGAGGCGAATTGCAGTTCCAGTTTCCAGTGAGGGTCGGAGCTGATCAGGCTAGGTTAATAGTGGAGAGTTCGACGAATCTGGAAGATTGGGGAGGCGACGAATCATTGACCATGGTGTCACGGGCCGTTCCGGTCGATGGGCGGGAGTTGATGACTTTTGGGAAGCCTATCGAAGTGGGAGAAAAAAGATTCTACCGATTGAAGGTGGCAGAACGATAGTTCCTACCGCCGGCGTGGCCCCGGACGACCTGTTCCTCCACGATGGTCGATTTTTCCATCTCCGTCCCGGTCTTCACCATACTCCATGGGCATTTCCCAGGTCACGCCATTGCGACGGCCTTTCTGAATGTGGTTGCCGTAGTTCTTCTTCGTTGTGTTTTTTGCGTAGGATTCGTTGGCCTTGAGGAGAGCGTCTTTCAGATCAATCAGTTTGACATTGAGAGGGAAACTTTTGATGACTTCGCCTTTTTGTCCGAAGGTGTCAGCTGCAACAATCATGATCCGGGAGCCCGATTTACTTTTGCTCAAGACCTTTGACCAAGTTTTTTCGTCGCTTTCAAAATCGTAGTGGAAGCGGCCGATGATGTCCGGGTGCTCTGCGAATGGTTGGAGATGCTTGCGGGCGGTTTTGAGCTCCTTGTCATTCCCGGTGACCAAAAGGAGCAGGCGTTGATCGGCGGAAGAGACGTTGAGGCTGAGCTTGAATGTGGGGAAATCGGGGACTGCGGCACCTTTGTCTCTGCTTCGATATTTTTTGGAAATGGTGTTGAGGGAGCTCGCGAGATTTCCTCGAAAAACCTGTCCGGGTCCACGTCCGCTTCGAGTCAGCCGTTCTTTGCCATCAGGAGAAAGGATGCAGAAGGCGGTGTTTTCAAATCGTCCGTTGAGATGGCTGCGGACAACTTTCTGAGCCTCTTCGCTTTCGTAGGAGTCGATGCGAACACAGACAAAGTCGCGGCTCGCTTTGATAAAATCTTCCCGGGTGTACTCACGGTACGCCGTGTGAGTATAGCCGGGTCAGAAGACTCCGGAAACCCCGCTACACTGTGAAGCGGCGGCCATGAAGAAGATCGGACGCTTGGAGCGTTTGGCTTCGGCGAGTCCGTCCTCGAGGATGGGATACCAGACGATGCCTGATGAGCCGATTTCAGCGGGTGATTCGGCAATCTCATGAGGTCTTGGGCCTCGTTGCGCGGAGAGGGTGGCAATAGAAATTGAGAGCAGGAGTGCGAAAGTTTTCATTGGGAGAAGTTGAGGAATAATTAGTAGAATATTTCAGTAGTTGGAGGAGGAAACCATGGAGTATACGTTTTGTTGCGAGGAAGTGTTAGAGGGATCTGAATTCCCTGTCATACATTTTCAAGAATCGCGGCTTGCGTGTCTCTAAAATCCAGATCAGAGGATGCCCATCGGAAATTGAAATTAAATTATTTTGATATATCTTGTTAAAAACGACTCTGCGTCTGGTTTGGCTTTGTCGGATGTTCCTGAGCCCTCAATTGGGCCCCGGGACGTCTTGATCAAAGCAGATCGTAAGCGGATCTGTAATACCGACCTGTATATCTACAATTGGGATGAGTGGGCGGCCAAGACCATTCCGGTGCCCTTGGTGACGGGCCATGAGTTTGTGGAAGGTGTCGCAACTGTCTGGCGGGACGACGGCATTACTGCAAGGAGACCAAGGGCGTGGGGGTGCCTTCGCGGAGTATCTTGCGCTGCCGGCGACAAATGTTTGGAAACTGGCTCCGGGAATCTCACGCGATGAAGCGGCGATTTTCGATCCCCTTGGAAATGCTACCCATACGGCGCTGACGTTTCCCCTACTGGGTGAGGACGTGCTCATTACCGGGGCGGATCCAATCGGAATCATGTCAGTAGCGATCGCGAAACATGCGGGTGCGAGACATGTCGTGATTACCGATCTGGATGAGACACGCCTCGAGCTAGCCAGAACGCTTCGAGCAACGAGGACTGTCAATGTGGGGAAAGAGCTTGGAGTGCTTTAGGAGTCATTGAATTGATTAATTCTTGATCTGTTGATTAACATTAAGGGAATTGTGGTAAATTGATGGAAGCATAGAGGGATACGAGTGGATTATAATTCCTTTCGGGTGCGTCTCGACATCTTGGCGGGGTGGATGTATCGAACGGCGTGAGTCACATTGCGATTGCCCCGGGTCAGAGATGGATTAGCAAAACTGATCCTGAATTGGGTTTGGGGATTTTGTTGGAGAAGGAGAATGGGCAGGTGAGCATCCTGTTCACGGCAACGGAGGAGAAGCGGACGTATTCGCTGGAGACGGCGCCGATTATGCGGGTGCAATTTAAGGCAGGGGATGAAGTTCTTTTGCATGATGGAGTGACGGTGACGATTGATCGGGTGGAAGAGAAAGACGGTTTATTGATTTATCACGCAGGTGAGCGGGCCATTGAGGAAGCGGAGCTTTCTGATAACATCAGTTTTTCAAAGCCGGAAGACCGTTTGCTGAGCGGGCAGGTTGATGAATTGCGGACCTTTAATTTGCGTGCGGAATCGCTTTTCCGGAGTAGTCAGGTTCGCAAGTCGCCGGTTCGGGGGTTTTTGGGTGGGCGGATTGATTTGATTCCGCATCAGATCGCGATTGTGAACGAAGTGGCCTCACGAATTGCGCCCCGGGTATTGCTGGCGGATGAAGTTGGATTGGGGAAGACGATTGAGGCGTGCTTGATTTTGCATCGTCTCCAGCTGACCGGGCGGGCTGAGCGGGTATTGATTTTGGTGCCGGAGGCGTTGACTCATCAATGGTTTGTGGAATTGTATCGGAGATTTAATCTGACTTTCTCGCTCTTTGACGAGGCGCGGTGTGCGTCGATTACCCATAATGATCCGGAGGCGAATCCCTTTTTGGATAGCCAATTGGTGCTGTGTAGCGCGGATTTTTTGATCGCGAATCCAGAGAGGATGCCGCAGGTGATCGAGGCGGGGTGGGATTTGTTGGTCGTGGATGAGGCTCATCACTTGGAGTGGACGCCGGAGGAGGCAAGTGAGGAATATGAATTGGTGCAAGTGCTGGCTGCGGAAACGGCTTCGGTTCTCTTACTCACCGCGACACCGCAGCAGTTGGGTGCGGAGGGTCACTTTGCGCGATTGCAGTTGCTTGATCCGGATCGTTACAGTGATTTGGGGGAATTTTTGGAAGAGTCGACGCACTATGAAGAGGTGGCGAATGTCATTGATCTTGTAAAGTCGGGAGAGTCTGTGGGAGATGCCACGGTTGAGGCTTTTGCGAAACGCTCGCCTCGTTTGGCGGACCGACTTAGGAGGATTGAAGAAGAGGGAATGCGTGATGAAGTGGTTTCAGATTTGCTCGATTCCTTTGGGACCGGGCGGGTGATCTTTCGAAATACCCGGAAGCAGCTGAGTGGCTTTCCAGAGCGGAAGCAGCATTTGATCGAGTTGAAAGGCGATGATGATTTTGCGCCCAAGATCGATTGGCTGGTGGAGTTTTTGGGGGAGAATCCGGATGAGAAGGTCTTGTTGATTTGTAAGACGCTCGAGTTGGTTGAGGAGATTGCAGTGGCGGTGCTGGATCGGGTGGCGGTGAACCTGGCGCAGTTCCACGAAGAGCTAACCTTGCTTCAGCGGGATCGCAATGCGGCCTACTTTTCCGAGGAGGAAGGAGCGCGTGTTCTTTTGTGTTCCGAGATTGGAAGTGAAGGGCGGAATTTCCAGTTTGCCCATCATCTGGTGCTTTTTGATTTGCCGGAGAATCCGGAATTGCTGGAACAACGGATCGGGCGACTGGATCGGATCGGCCAGACTGAGACGATTTATATTCATGTGCCTTTTGTAAAGGGACAGCGGTGCGAGCGTTATGCGCGGTGGTATTCCGAAGGGCTGAATGCCTTTGAGAAGAATTTACAAGGTGCGCAGATCTTGGTGAAGCGCTTGCAGGCTTTGAAGACGGATACGCTTGATGAGTTCATCGCGGCCTCGAAGGTCTTGCGTGATGAAACCGAAGCTGAGATGGAACGCGGGCATGATCGCTTGCTTGCGCTAACTTCAAATGGGGGTGGTGAGATCGCCGAGGTTCTCGAGAAGATGGACAAGTGGGATCGGGATCGAAATTTTGAAGATTGGATTGCGCGGACTTTTGATTTTTTTGGGCTCGAAGTGGAGGAGCTTGATGACCGGGATTATCTGTTGAAACCGGGGAATGTCATTACCGATGCTTTTCCGGATTTGCCGGAAGAGGGAATGGCGGTGACTTTTGATCGTGAGAAGGCCCTGAGCCGGGAAGAGATGGGCTTTATGTCAGCGGATCATCCCATGGTGGTTTCGGCGATTGATTTATTGTTGTCGGGCGAGGCTGGGAATAGTGCCTTTGGAGTCTGGGAGACGCCGGGTGAGACTTCGGTGATCATGGAGGCTTACTATGTTGTGGAGTGTATTGCTCCGGCTTCCTTGCAGACCGATCACTTCCTGCCGGCGGCGCCGATTCGGGTCGCGGTGGACTTTAAGGGGAATGATCTTACGAGCGAAGCAAAGTTGATTCGGGCAATTTTTCGACCCGGTAAGCATCGTAAGTTTTTGGGGCAACCTCAGGTGACCCAGGAGCTGATTCCGGGCATGTTGAAGCAGTTGGGTGGACTTGTGAAAGCAAGGCGTAAGACGGTGGTGACTAAGGCGGTCGAGGCGATGAAAGTGTCGTTGAGCGCGGAGTTGGATCGCTTGCGGGATTTGGCCGAAGTGAACCCCATGATTGGCGATCACGAGATCGAGATGGTAAAGACGCGACAGGAGGATCTTGAGAAAGCTCTTAACGGAGCTCGTATTCGTCTGGATGCCTTACGTCTGATATATAAGACTCAGGGATGACTCCCTTTCTGATCGTTTGTGGTTTGATCGTGGCGCTGTTTCTTTTGCGCCTGATGATGTTTCGGGGAGTGATCGGGAAAGAGGCGGTCGATCCACCGAGGGGGATTATTGACATGCATTGTCATACCGCGGGATTTGGGGCCGGAGGGAGTGGCGCGTGGATTTCTGATGCGCTGCGCAATAGCTGGAAGTTTGGACTCTATTTGAAAATTTTTGGGAGTAATGAGAAGACGGTTTCGGAGGAAGGCGATGAGTCTTTGATGGCGATTATTGCGAAGTCGATTCAGGAATCCGAGTTTGTCGACGGGGCGGTGATTCTGGCGATGGACGCGCCTTATACGGCAGAGGGGGAATTGGATCGAGATTCCGGGGAGGTGTGCGTGCCAAATCGATTTGTAGGTGAAAGAGTGAAGAAGTTTCCCGAACTGCACTTTGCGGCGAGTGTGCACCCGAATCGGAAAGATGCGCTGGAGGAATTGGAGTGGTCGAAAGAGAATGGGGCAGTCTTAGTGAAGTGGTTGCCGAATATCCAGAACATTGATCCTTCGGAGGAGCGGTATGAGGCCTACTACCGGAAGTTGGTGGAATTGGATCTGCCTTTGCTCACACATGTTGGAGATGAGGATTCGTTTTCGCAAACCAACAATGTCCTCGGGGATCCCAAACTTCTGCGCTTCGCCCTGGAGTGTGGCGTGAAAGTGACCGCGGCTCATGTGGCGAGTTCGGGTGAGAGGGAAGGTCAGACGAATGTGGAGCGGCTTTTGGAAATGATGCCGGAGTTTCCCAACCTGCTGGCGGATATTTCCACGCTGACGCAGAGTAATCGGCGCAGATATCTGCCGGTGGTGCTGAACGACAAACGTCTCGAAGGTCGCTTGATGTATGGCACTGACTACCCGTTAACCAATACGCCTTTGGTGACACCTTTGCAGTATCCTTTGAATTTGAAAGTGGGGCAGATGTGGAAGATTTTCCGGACGAAGAACTCCTGGGACCGGGATGTGAAACTGAAAGCCGCACTTGGAACGAAACGGGACGTTTTTGAGATGAGTCGGGAGTTCTTGGGGATAAAAAATTGAATTGTTTGATCGAGAATTGGGGCGAAAGTCCTGTCCATGATTGATGTCAAAACTCTTAAGGAGCATCTCGCGAATCATCCGGGGAAGGAGATACAATTGATTCTGCCGGGCGGCGAAGAGGTGCCGCAGCACTTTCATGTCACGGAAGTTGGCGGTGTGCGCAAGGACTTCATTGATTGCGGAGGGACGAAGCGGGTGTCGTCCTGGTGCTTGCTTCAGGCCTGGGTGGCGACTGATGTGGAGCATCGCGTCGGGACCGACAAGTTGTTGAAGGTCCTAGAGATGGGAGCCTCGGTGATGCCGGGAGACTTCCTGCCGGTGGAGGTTGAATACGAAGCGGGGGTGATTTCGCAGTATCCATTGGCGGCAACAGAGGCTGGAGAGGGGGTCGTGATTTTAAAACTAGGGACAAAGCACACTGATTGTCTCGCCAAGGACAAATGCGGCATTCCGGAGTATGGCGACGAGCCCCTTGCGGATTGTTGCGGAACGCCCGGGTGTTGTTGAAATAACGGGGAGTCAGGCTTCGTTTCAAGACGATGATCGTGCGTCTCTTAGCTCTTCTCGCTTGTATACTCCCTCTTTCGGGGAAATCACCCAATGTCCTTGTCTTTCTGACCGATGACCAGGGCTGGGGTGATTTATCGAGTTCGGGGAACGGTGATTTGGCGACGCCGCATGTCGATTCGTTGGCGCGCGAGGGGGCCAGTTTTGATCGATTTTTTGTCTGCGCGGTTTGTTCGCCGACGAGGGCGGAATTTCTTACAGGGCGTCATCATGCGCGTAGCGGGGTCTATTCGACCTCGGGAGGTGGAGAAAGGATGGATCTCGATGAAGTGACGATTGCCGACCATTTCAAGGCGGCCGGTTATCGGACGGGAGCCTTTGGCAAGTGGCACAATGGTATGCAGTATCCGTATCATCCAAACGGAAGGGGGTTCGAAGAATTCTACGGCTTTTGCAGCGGGCACTGGGGGAATTACTTTGATCCAATTTTGGAGCACAATGGTCGCACCGTGAAAGGCGAAGGGTTTTGCGTTGATGATTTTACGAGTAAGGCGATGGACTTCATTGCGAAGTCGGTGAAAGAGGAAAAGCCCTTCTTTGCCTATGTCCCATACAATACTCCGCATTCGCCGATGCAGGTGCCGGACGAATTTTGGAACAAGTTTGCGAAGAAGGATTTGAAGTTTACGAACCAGCAAAAAATGGAGCCGGCGAAGGCAGACAAGCACAAGCGCTGTGCGCTCGCGATGTGTGAGAACCTGGATTGGAACGTGGGGCGGATGTTGAAGCAGCTCAAACAGCTCGGAGTGGCTGACGACACCATCGTGGTGTGGTTTCACGACAACGGGCCGAACGGTGTTCGTTGGAACGGCGGCATGAAGGGAAGGAAAGGGAGCACGGATGAAGGGGGAGTGCGGAGCCCGCTTTACCTTCGTTGGACGAACCGGGTAAAGGCGGGATTGAAGATTCCACAGATTGCCAGCGTGCAGGATTTGTTGCCGACCTTGTGTGACCTGGCTGGTGTGTCGCAGGAGAAGTCAAAGCCACTCGATGGCATTAGCTTGAAGCCATTGCTCAAGGGGGAGAAGGTGACTTGGAGGGATCGGGCGATTGTTAACCAGTGGAAGAGTAAGATCAGCGCACGGAACCAGCGGTTTCGCCTGGATCAAAAAGGAAACCTTTTCGATATGGTCGCAGATCCGGGGCAACGGAAGCCCGTCAAGGATAAGCCGGAGATGGTGAAGGAGCTGAAGCAAGCGATGGAGGCTCACCGCCAGGAGTTTATGCCGGGTTACTCGGATGATGATCGTCCTTTTGTGATTGCCCATCCTGATAGCGTGATGACCCAATTGCCCGCACGCGATGCCGTGGTGCACGGGGGAATCAAGAGGTCGAATAAGTTTCCCAACTGCTCTTATTTCCACAGTTGGAAAACGACGGACGGAAAAGTCGCCTTTGATGTCGAAGTGATGAAGGCGGGAAGTTTCAAAGTCGTACTCTACTACGCGGCAAAAGAGGCGGGAGCAAAATGCGAGCTGACTTTCAAGGAGGCGAAGTTGCCTTTCGTGATTTTGGAAGCGCACGACGTTCCCGAAACCGGGGCGGAACATGATCGCTCCCCTCGAATGGAGTCTTACGTGAAGGACTTCAAGGCAATCCCGATTGGAGAGATTGCCCTTGAAAAAGGATCTGGTCAGATGGTTCTCAGCGCGACCGAGATCCCCGGGTCGGAGGCGATGGAATTCCGTCTTTTGACTCTGGAAAGGATGGAATAGCGGTTTTTGGGAATCGAGGAGCGTTTTTGCGTCTGAGTTTTCCTCTTAATTGGATTCCTTTTTTGGATGATTTTGAATGGTCGCTTGCAGGCAACTATCGCTGCGTATCTTTTCGGCGCGCTTTTGGTGTCAGCCCAGACCCTACGGATTGATTTTAACCACGGCAGCGCGACTCAGAGCGGCTGGGATTCAATTGCCGCCGGGGATACCGATTTGGGTGATTCCTGGTCGAAGACGTTTTCCGGAAGTATCGGATTGGATGTTGACGCCATTGGCTCGGTCGGTCTGGACACCAGAGACCGGGGCTCAAACAATGGCGGAGGGGCAGAAGCCTCGATGTGGCGGGACTTCCTATTCGCAAACGGAAGTTTTATCGGTAACCAGGGAAGTGGCCTGAGTCTGGCTTTCACGGGATTACAACCCAATACGGAATATCCAATTACGATCTGGGCCTTTGACGAAAGTTCAAATGATGACCTCGACGGCGATGGTTTGGCGGCCTTGCTCGAGCACGCTTTTGGATCGATCAATGGAGATGCCGGAGCGAGTCCCGAGTCCCAGGTCGTAATTGGCACTGGCTTGTTGAATGAAGGAACGGAAGAAAATCTGACAATTCCCTTCCGCCGTAATCTGGCCGCTGATGACGTGATCATCACAGCCGAGATTTCTTCTGATCTGGCGAGCTGGAACTCGTTGGGTGTGCAGTATGTTTCCTCGATTCCAAATGGCGATGGAACGGAAACGGTAACCTATCGGTCAACGGCACCGTTTGCCTCAATCGACAAAGAGTTTGTGCGGATCAGAGTGACCCAGCGACCTTAGTTTATTTCTTGAGTTCCTTGATCTTGATATTACGGAACCAGACCGGTTGCCCTTCGGCTTGCAGAGCAATGTAGCCGGAGCTGAGGGCTAGAAGTGCGCCCTTTTTTATCAGGTCATCGGCGGAAACGACGCGGCCTTTTGGATCGAGTTGCGGTTTCTGATAGCGAAGGACTTCCTTGCCGTTGACGCGGTGAATGATTTCGTCGTGACCCCGGACTTCGATTTCAATTTTTACCCATTGGTCGGCTGAAATGGTTGGAGCGGATGATTGCACGATGTGTTTCGTCACCAGCTTGTCGTCCATCATGAGATTTGTCCCCGGCGTGCAGACGTTTCCGGTTGGGCGATTCCCTTTTCCTTCGTCGGCGAGGAATTGGAATTCCATGCTCACAGGGAAGCCTTGGTTGAGATCCATGCTCTGTGGCGATTGGGAATGCACCATGATCCCGCTATTTAAGTTCACGTAGCCAGGTGCGTCGGACATCATCTTTCCGACGAACTTGTATTCCATTCGGAGGATGTAGTGTGAGTAGGCCTTATTGGTGTAGAGGTGACCGAACTGCTTGTTGAATTTTTCGTATTTGTCGTATTCGCATTTCAGAATGCCGTCCTCGACGCGGAAGGTATCGAAGGTGTTCTCGCCACAGGGGTGCCCTGCGATTTTGGGAGTCCAGCCCGTGAGGTCCTTGCCATTGAAGAGTGAGATGAACTTGTTTTCTTCAGCGAAGGAAAACGGGGATAGCAGGAGGGCGAGGCAGGTGGTGATTCGAATCATGTGGCAATCTTAGCGGAAACCCTTGGGGACTCCCGACAAAAATGTCACTCCGAGAAGGGAGATCATCAGGAAATGACAGGAGCTGCAGAAGCCATATGATTAGTGGAGATTGGCGGACATCTTCCTCAGCCAGATTAGAAACAACTTCTCGCTAAAATTATTATAGGGGAACGTGAGAATGGCTCGGTGGCTGGAAGCTGCCGCTTCACTTCCGGCTCTCAAAAATGAAGACTCCTTTTTTGTTTCCGACGCCGAGGTCGGTGCGGCCGTCTTTGTTGAAGTCGGCGACGGCGAGTTGGGTGCCAACGCCGGACTCGCTATCGAGGAGGTGGGGGATGAATTCGACGCCGGCTTTGCCGCGTTTGGTTTCGAACCAATAGATTACAGCTGGTCCATCGGCGCCGGGGTCTCGGCCGTTGTGGGCCCAGTAGCGTTTTCCGGTGGCGAAGTCGGTGACGCCGTCGCCATTGAAGTCACCGGTGGCGAGGGCGTGAGCCTGGGAGAAGCCGAGCCCTTCGGCGGGAGGCTTGTCGCCTTCAGGGATGATGATGTGCTTCTTTAGCGAGACCTTGCCCTCGATGAGGGTGTTTTCATACCAGGCCAATCCCCAGGAGTGAGCCCGGAGGCTGGTGACGATATCGTTGTCGCCGTCGCCATCGATATCGAAGACGAGCATCTGTGCGCCGCCGGGGTCGGAGAATTTATAGTCATGGAAGGTCCATTCTTTGCCGGAAGTGGGATCTTTGGGCCCTTCATACCATCCTCCTTTTTCGAGGAGGTCGGCGCGGCCGTCGCCATTGAGATCGCCGAAGCCGAGGCCGTGGTAGTAGGGCGACTTGGTGCGGACTTTGGAAATGACGTGAAATTTCCACGGCTTCTC
>PBTU01000179.1 GCA_002729295.1 Verrucomicrobiales bacterium
GCATCCCATCCGAACACTTAATCGCCTCAAGAATCTCCGCATAAGACGCCCGCATCGTATCTCGTTGAGCTTTTAAAAACATCGTGAAAAATATTAATAAATTTTAGTAATTAAGTCAACTAAAATATTACAAATGAATATTTAATACAAAAAATGAAAAAATTTAACGAAGAGGAACGAGCGTTTTAGAAAGAGAACCCCCGCCCCCGCCCAACCGAGCCTGAATCCCGAACTTCAGAAAACCTTACGCCACGACTCCCAACAGGACAGAACGACCAATCACCCCCAAATCGCCAATACACACTTTTGACAATCTCTCAATTCATCATATAATCGCCCCGATTTGAGCGATATCTCCTTCACATCCTCGGCGCCCGGATACTGGGCGGACGACAATATCTCAACCGAAGATTGGAACTCTGCCAAATGGCAGCTCAAAAACCGTGTCTCTTCACTCGCCGACATCGAGAGACGCCTCACTCTCTCTGAAGAAGAACGAGCCGGCATTCTCCTCACCGGGACTAAATTGGCCACTTCCGTCACGCCGCACTTCTTCAATCTCATTCACCCCACCGATTCCGATTGTCCGATCCGCCGACAGGTTATCCCACGCATCGAAGAAACCTACACCGACCCCTCGGAACTTTCCGACCCTTGTGGCGAGGATTCCCACATGCCAGTCCCCGGACTCGTCCACCGCTACCCCGATCGCGTCCTTTTTCTCGTCACCGACCGCTGCGCATCCTACTGCCGATACTGCACCCGCTCCCGCGTGGTTTCCGGCGTTTCGGACCAGAAACTCAAACCCCAGTGGGATCAGGCCATTGAGTATCTTAAACGAACCCCGCAAGTCCGCGACGTCCTACTTTCCGGCGGAGACCCACTCCTGTTTTCCGACTCCAAACTCGAAGGTCTCCTCCGACGTCTCCACGAAATTCCCCACATCCAGTTCCTCCGTCTCGGCTCCCGCATCCCGCTTTTCCTTCCCCAAAGAATTACCCCGGAACTCTGCAATATTCTCAAGCAGTTCCATCCCTTCTTCCTTTCCATCCACACCAACCACCCCGACGAACTCACCTCCGAAGTCCGCGACGCCCTCAGTCGCCTGGCTGATGCCGGCATTGTTATGGGGAATCAATCCGTTCTTCTTAAAGGAGTCAACGACACCGTCGAAATCCAAAAGGAACTCGTCCAAAAACTCCTCATGTGCCGCGTTCGCCCATACTACCTCTACCAGGGCGACCTCATTCAGGGCACAGCCCACCTCCGCTCCGGCATCGCCAAAGGCATCGAGATCATCGAGGGCCTTCGCGGTCACACCTCCGGCTACGCCATCCCCCAATTCGTTGTAGACGGCCCCGGCGGTGGTGGCAAAATCCCCATCAACCCGCAATACATCGTCGAACAAAATGACGAACGCACCGTCCTCAGGAACTACGAAGGGAAGGAGTTTATCTATCCCGAGGCCTCGAAAACATCCAATAGCCTCGCCCACTAGCTAGGGATTATCTTTTTTTCGCCTTGTGAATCTTTGGATTTCCTCCCTTAGAAAAGGGTTCTGGGTCGACATCAAACCATGACGATTTTTCGATTCGTTCCTTGTTGTAAGGCGGTGCGAAAATATCGATCAATTGGGTTGTCTCATGGGCCTGGAGCCAGTGGATGTTTCGCTTTTTCGACGTCAGCGATGAGACGACACCCTTCTTTAAGAAGTCATGATTCGTCTCTTCCAGAAGAACGTAATCTCTTTCCACTTTATCTGGAAGAAGGTCGTAGTTCTTCGCTTCAATCTTCCCGGAAGCACAAAGAATTACTCCGGTCATCTCGGGATGATTATGATGAGGAATTGCTTCCTCTTTTTCAAACTGCAAGAGCGTGACATGAAAATTTCGTTGCTTTTCGAGCGGCTCGAAATCCACCCGCTTATTTCCGAGACCACGATGGGCTTTTTTAAACGCTTTGAGCAAATGCTCATCCTTGAGATTCAACCGTGAACAGAGAAGCGATGCTTTCGCCACATAAGCAGCCTCATTCCAATCATCAAGATGCTGGCGCGAGGCCTCTTTCTCCACTGCCTCCAGAAAGGCATCCCAATTAATTGGCTGCTTTTCAGCCAAGCGCCCATTGCATGCATTAGCCCGCGTCGCGATCGCATTTAACCCCGGCAAAGCCATGGTCAGCCCAAGAAAGCCCGGCAAAGAGGTCCGAATAAAGTGACGACGGTCATATTCATCCATAACCGAACCATCTCAAAGCCTAGGTTTAAAACAAGCCCCGACTCCAACAGCGATTGATACGCGAGACTTTAATCCTTCCGTTCTCATACAATATTTTTCGCCAAAATTTGGACAATTCATCTTCATTAATTGTGTTGCGGCCCTTCCCCTAATCCACCTCGATAAATTTTCACTTTCTTAACTTGGCTCACTCTCGGCCCTGCGATCCGAATAAATAGAGTTCTAACTTAAATTCACATTACTGGAACTCTTTGCGACAGGGAGCTCATCGCAAGAATCAAAGAGCGCCCGCACAGAACCGTTGCCAGCAATCGACTCGACCCACACTTGCACCCCGCTGCTCCCGTGGTATAGCCCTCCACGATGAGCGCCGGTTCTCCTCGGGAACTGTGGCGGGGGTCTGCCCTGTCCGCATGGGACGACATGCCCAGATCCCCCGGTTCGAAACCGCTTCCGATCGGGACTTGCGACGCAGCCGCCCAAGGATTTCTCATCGCCGCTCTTCTCTCCAAGGAACACCCCGGCCGGGTCTGGGTTCTTTGTCCGCATGCCCGACGACGAGACCAACTCGCCGAGGAGTTTGCCTTTTGGAGATCACCCGTCCTCAACCTCTCTGACCCTACCCTGATTGTTGAAGACGAATTGGTCGATCCCGACCGCGAAGCCGAGCGCATTTCCACCATCAAACGCATCTCCCGCTCACCGGGAAAACCAGTCCTCCTCTCGCGTTCCTCGTGGCAAGCCCTCGCTCCGGCACGAGACGTTCTCGACAAAAAAGAACTTACCTTGACCGTGGGACAAGAGATCTCTCCCGAAGACCTCATCGCATGGCTCAAAGAAAGAGACTACGAACCATATCCTCAGATTTTTCAACGCGGCCAGTTCGCCCGACGCGGCGGTATTCTCGATTTCTATCCTCCCCAAAACACCAGCCCGATCCGCGTGGAATTTTTCGGCGACGAAATTGAATCTCTCCGGGAATTCAGTGTGGAAAGTCAAACCACGACCCGCAAGCTCGACACTTTCGAGCTCGGAAGTCCTGACCTATCGCTCGTCGAGCCACTCTCCAATTGGTTCGAAAAAGGTGACCTCCTCGTTGCAATCGACGAAGACGATGTCGAGATTGCCGACATCCTCATCAGCGATGGCCCCAACGAACATTGGAACGCCAATCTCTATCCCTCGCCTGCCGCGGGATTCGAAGCCGGAGACTTTGTCATCGCCGACTCCAGCCGAAACCTCTTCCTCGAGCAACTCTCCGACTGGATCAAGCAAGGTTGGGAAGTCGGGCTGGTCTCGCCATCCAAAGCCGAACGCCATCGCTTCCTCAAAATCCTGGAACGGGACGAATCCGATTTCACCTTCACCGAAGGACGCCTTGCCAAAGGCTTTGTAGCTCCCGAACAGAAACTCGTTGTTCTTTCCACTCTCGAAATTTTCGGCCGTCAACATCTTCCGGGCACCAAAGGTCGCGAGTCCCTCGCCCATCAACGCACCGCAGCCGCCATCACCGGCGTGCACGAGCTCAATCAAGGAGAGTTCGTGGTGCACGCCGACTACGGCATTGGCGAATTCATCGGCCTCATTGAAAGCGACGAGGGCGACGAAGAACTTGGTATCAAGTACGACGGAGGCTCGACCTTGCACGTCCCCATCGATCAGAGCCATCTCGTTGCCCGCTACGTGGGCATCGGCGGAGGCAAACCCCGCCTGAACAAGCTCGGCGACAAGCGTTGGAAAAAAGCCCGCAAGGTTGCCGAAGCCGCCGTCCTCGACTACGCAGCGCAACTTCTCCGTCTCCAAGCCGAGCGCGAATCCAAAGGAGGCTACGGCCACGCTCCCGACGGACAATGGATGCAAGAATTCGAAGCTTCTTTCCCCTTCACCGAGACGCCCGATCAGCGCAGGGCCATCGAGGCCACCAAGATTGACATGGAGTCCCCTCGCCCCATGGATCGCCTGATCTGCGGTGACGTGGGATTTGGAAAAACCGAGATCGCGATTCGCGCGGCTTTCAAAGCCGTCACCGGCGGAAAGCAAGTCGCCATCCTCGCGCCCACCACCGTGCTCGCGGAACAACACGTTCGGACTTTCCGCTCACGAATGAGCGATTACCCGGTTCGCATTGAACTCCTGAGCCGACTCCAAACCCCCGCCGAAGCCCGCGAGATTCTCGAAGGCGTTCGCGATGGCAACGTCGACATCCTCATCGGCACACACCGCCTCCTTTCGGCCGGGGTGGAATACAAAAAAATCGGACTTCTTGTCGTCGATGAGGAACAACGCTTCGGCGTTCGCCACAAAGAAATCCTCAAGGAACGCTTCCGGCTCATCGACGTTCTCACCCTCTCTGCCACGCCAATTCCGCGCACTTTGTATCTCTCGCTGATGGGCGCGCGGGACATGTCTACGATCGACACGCCTCCGCCCAATCGCCTCCCGGTGCAAACCTCGATCTGCGCCTACGACGAACGGCTCATCCGTAATGCCATACGACGTGAACTGACCCGCGGCGGTCAGGTCTTCTTCCTCCACAATCGCGTGGCGACCATCGAGGGCATGAAGACCAGGATTGAGAAACTTGTCCCTGAGGCACATGTCGTCGTCGGCCACGGCCAGATGGACAAAGACGACCTCGAAAAAGTGATGCATCAATTCGTGGACGGAAAAGCCGACGTCCTTCTCGCCACGACCATCATCGAGAGCGGAATCGACATCCCCAACGCCAACACTATCCTCATCGACCGAGCCGACCGCTTTGGACTTGCAGACCTTTACCAGCTCCGGGGTCGAGTGGGCCGGGCCGACCGCCGCGCCTACGCCCTCCTTTTGCTCCCCGGAGAACTCATCGCAGGAGGCGACGCCCGAAAGCGCCTCAGCGCGATCAAACAATACACTGAACTGGGCTCCGGCTTCAAAATTGCCATGCGCGATCTGGAAATTCGCGGCGCCGGAAGTCTTCTCGGAACCAAGCAATCCGGCCATATCACTGCAGTCGGCTTTGAACTCTACTGCCAGCTCCTCCAGCAATCGATCGAGTCCCTGAATGGAAAGAATCCCATGCAACGCGCTGATGCCCAGTTGCGAATCGATTTCGTAGTCTTCGCCGAGAGCAGTTGGAGCAACAAAAAAGGCAAACTCCCTGCCTTTTTTCCCCGATCTTACGGTCCGGACTCCGAATTGCGCGTTGCGGCCTATCGCCAAATGGCCTCGGCCCGCACCGAAACGGAGCTCAATGCAATTTCCAAGGACTGGCGGGACCGCTTTGGACGCTTCCCAAACCCCATCGTCCACCTCATCGAAACCAACCGCCTCCGCATCATCGCGTCCGCCAAGGGAGTGCAAATCGTCGAAATTTACAATGACCGATTGAAGCTCCAGCGAAACGGAGACTATATTCTGCCACCGGGAGGAAAGTTTCCCCGCTTGAGTTCCAAAAAACCAGCTGATAAACTCCACGAAGCAGTGCAACTCCTGAAATCTCTCTAGTCTCTCACTCCATGAAATCCGTTCTTCTTTTTCTCGCCGCGATTGCGCTAGTTCTCCCCGCATCTCAGGCCGCCCAGCCCGTCAATGGAATCGCCGCCAAGGTGAATGGCGAAATCATCACTCTCAATGAACTGATGATCAAAGTTGCTCCGATGCAGTCTGTGCTGATGTCGCAAAATCCGCGACGAGGCCCCAACTACGACCAGAAAATTAAACAGCTGATGGAGCAGATGCTCGATGAACTCGTCGACCGCACCATCATCTACAGCATGTATAAGCAGAACCTGCAAAGCCTCCCCGACCATGCTGTTGAGGAGGAGATCGAAAAAATCATTCGCAACGTTTACGCGGGCGATCGCAGTCGCTTCAAAGCCTACCTCAGAGCCACCAACCTCACCCGAGCTCAATTTAAAGAGCAACAACGGAAGGAACTTCTGGTTTCCATCATTCGAGCCCAGAACTTCGGCGAAGTCCTCCCTCCCTCCGAAAAGGAAATGAGCATCGAATACAATTCCTGGGCCAAAGCCAACCGCGACCGACAGAAAGATGTCGGCACCTACAAGAGGATCTACATTCTCAAAACCGAAGGTGACGTGAACAAGGAACGCCTCAAACTCACCGAAGATCTTATGAAGCAAGTTAAGGCCGGAGCCGATTTTGCAGAGCTTGCCAAGAAGCACTCAGGTGACTCCCGTGCGAGCAGGGGCGGACTATGGAAAGATGTTCCCCGAACAGATCTGCAACACGAGTTCGGCTACGCTATTTTCGAAACTGAAACCAAAGAGGTCTTCGGACCTCTCGAAGATCAATACGGTTACAACATCATTCAGATCATTAACCGTCAGCTCGGTCCCACCAAACCCCTCTCTCAAGTCCGTGATCTCATCAAACAACGTGTTGAAGGGCAAAAAAAGCGCCTCAACTTCGAGAAATGGATGAAAAAGCTTCGCGCTCGCGTTCCAGTCGAAAAAATGATCTAACAGGTCATGCAGACAGCGGTATACGCCGGCAGCTTTGATCCGCCTACCAACGGTCATCTCTGGATGATCAAGCAAGGCCTCGAGCTTTTCGACCGCTTGGTGGTCTCAATCGGGCAGAACCCGAGCAAAAGCTACACCTTCACCACCGAGGAGCGTCTCGAGCTTTTGAGGGAATCCATCCCCTGCTGCGACCGCCTGACGTTCACCCACTTCGACAACCGTTACCTTGTCGACTACGCCCGGGAAATGGACGCGCAATTCATCCTTCGCGGAATCCGTTCGCCCCACGACTACGAATACGAACGCGTCATGCGCCACATTAATGGCGACATGGCTCCCGAGATCAACACGGTCTTCCTGATGCCGCCACGCGACAAGGCGGAGCTTTCCTCCAGCATGGTGATGGGGTTAATCGGTCCTGAAGGATGGGAAGAATCCGTCCATCGATATGTCCCCGGACCCGTCTTCGAGGCACTCAAAGAAAAACGTCAATCAACTCATTTATGACTACTCTTGTCATCGCTGTCGGAGCCTTCGTTCTCTACCTGGTCGCCTACCACACCTATGGCAAATGGCTCGCAGCCAAGCTCTTCAAACTCGACCCAAAGGCCAAGGTTCCCTCCATCGAACAAGAGGACGGCAATGACTTCGTTCCTACCGAAAAAAAAATAATCTTCGGCCACCACTTCACCTCAATCGCTGGCACCGGTCCCATAGTCGGCCCTGCACTCGCGGTCATTTGGGGATGGGTGCCCGCGCTTATCTGGGTCCTCTTTGGTTCCATCCTGATTGGCGCCGTCCACGACTTCGGCGCTCTCGTCGTCTCACTCAGAAACCGCGGACAAACCGTCGGCGACATCGCAGGTCGTGTCATCACCAAGCGCACCCGCATTCTCTTTCTGACGATTCTCTTCTTAGCCCTCACCATCGTGCTGGCTATCTTCGGACTCGTGATCGCGGCCGTCTTCAAGATGTATCCTCAGGCCATCTTCCCCTGCCTCGTGCAAATCCCCCTCGCCATCGTTATCGGTATGACCCTTCACCGCAAAGGCGTCAATCTCCTCATTCCCTCCCTGCTCACCCTCGCCTTGATGTATCTCTCGGTCGTCTTCGGCGATTCCGGATTCCTCCATGACTTCAATCAATCCATGGCCAAACTCTCGATTCTTGAGTGGGTCATGATCCTCCTCGGCTACTCCTACATAGCCTCCGTTCTTCCGGTCTGGACCCTCCTCCAACCACGCGACTTCATCAACAGCCTCCAACTCCTTACCAGCCTTGGCCTCGTTATGATTGGTCTCGTCGTCGCCGCCCTCATCGGCGGAGCCGCGGTCGAAGGGTCACGTCCCGCCCTCGAAATCGTTGCCCCGGCGGTCAACTGGAATCCCGAAGGCGCCCCTGCCATTTTCCCATTCCTGTTTATTACCATCGCCTGCGGAGCAATCTCGGGCTTTCACTGCCTCGTCTCCTCTGGAACAACCTCCAAACAAATCAAATGCGAATCCGACGCCCAGTTCGTCGGCTACGGCTCCATGCTCACCGAGGGATTCCTCGCAGTCCTCGTCATCCTCGCTTGCGTGGCGGGACTCGGACTGGGAACGGGAGCGGGAGCGGGAGCGGGCGATTCCTTCCCGCCCGGTGCAGCAGCCTACGAGGCCAAGTATTCTTCCTGGAATACCGCAGCCGGACTCGGCGCCAAAGTTGGAGCCTTCGTCGAAGGAGCCGCCAACTTCCTGAAAGCCCTCGGCATTCCTACCACCTTCGCCATTGCTCTCATGGGAGTGTTTGTGGCCTCCTTCGCTGCCACCACTCTCGACACCGCCTGCCGACTCCAACGATACGTCATTCAGGAACTCGCCCGTACCCTCGCTCCGCGCCACCGCGTCGACGGCAAACGCGTGGGGGAATACGTCGATGGCAATCCCCTATACTGGCTCACCAACCGTCACGCCGCCACGATCTTCGCCGTTCTGATCGCATACCTCATTGCACGATTACCTGAAATCCCCGGAGGGACTCCGGGTAAAGGCGGCCTCCTTCTCTGGCCTCTTTTTGGTGCCATCAACCAACTTCTTGCCGGGCTCGCTTTCCTCGTCATCACCTTTTGGCTGCGACGCCGCGGCCTTCCCCTTTGGATGACCGGGATCCCTGCAATCGTAATGCTCATTCTTCCCGCCCTCGCCATGGCCTCCAATCTTCGCAATTTTGCGACCAAGGAAAATTGGCTCCTCTTCGGAATTGGATTCGCCACCATCCTCCTCGAAATCTGGATGATCGTCGAAGCAATCTCCGTCTGGAAAAAGAGCAAAAGGATTCTCGAAGCCCCACCCCTTGTCCCGGAGGCGGATAACGAAGGCGGTCGTTCTTGTTAAGTTCCCACAGGGGCCAACTCACCCCCGCCTGGGTCAAGGCCCAAGGCTCTCGAACCAATCGGGTGCTGAAAGGCACCATCGTTCAAAGCCCCGCACTGCGACCTAGTGGCAGTGGGCTAAGCTGGAAAGTTTGCTATCAGGAATTCGTCCCCGGGGTGCGCACGCGATCAATCAACTCACGGATCTCCTTCGGCGGCTGGGGGTCAACGTTGCCACAATTGCCGCCACGATGAAGTTCACAAACATTCCCAGGAATCCAATTCCCTCC
>PBTU01000180.1 GCA_002729295.1 Verrucomicrobiales bacterium
CACCTCGACCTCGAGTTCTCGCGCTCCCGTCTCCTCGAAGCAGGTGGTGCCATCGACTACCTCCTTCGCTATCCTTACGGGTGTCTCGAGCAGACCACCTCATCAACCATCCCTTGGGTCGCTGCCAAAAAACTCCGCCCCATCGCGCCTAAATTTCGGGCTCGTTCGATGGCTTCGATTGAAAAAAACATTCAGGCCGGAGCCGACCGCTTGCTCTCAATGCAAACCGCCGACGGTGGACTGTCCTACTGGCCCGGATCCCTCCGGCCCACCCCTTGGGCTAGCTCCTACGGAGGACTTGGAATCCTCCTCTGCCAGGAAGCCGGAGCACAGGTTCCCTCTTCCAGCCTCGATCGCCTCGCAGTCTATCTCTCCAACCAGCTTCGGAATCTTTCCAAGGCCAAGACATCCTACGACCTCGACGTGCACGCCCGCGCACTCTACGTTCTGGCACGCCTTGGCAAAGCCGAACCCGCCTATCAAGCCAAACTTCTCGAACAAATCGACAAGCTCTCCGGCACTGCCCGCGCCTTCCTCGCCCTCGCAGTTCACGAGTCAGGTCAGCAAGGCGCTCTTGCCATCCTGAACGCTCCTCAACCCGAACCCGAAAAGACTGGTTACTGGATGCGCTATGGCACGA
This sequence comes from Verrucomicrobiales bacterium, assembly GCA_002729295.1. Lineage (GTDB taxonomy): Bacteria > Verrucomicrobiota > Verrucomicrobiia > Verrucomicrobiales > Akkermansiaceae > SW10. Next base: position 641 of record PBTU01000180.1, read on the forward strand.
GTGATGCCGCTCGCCTCCTCGCCTGGTCCCGCATTTCGCCCAAGTCCGATGAATGCGAGCTCACACTCTCCAAGCTCCTCCGCACCCGCTCTTCACGCGGACATTGGCGCACCACTTGGTGTAATGCCTGGACGCTCCTCGCCATGGGCGCATACGCCGAAGAAAACGAAATGAACCCCACCGACATCGTCCTCACCATGGAGACTGTAGACGGCGAACAGCAAATCACCATTCCCCGAGACCAAGCCTCGTACTCCGTTCGCTTCGACCTCCACAATGGCCTCAAGCTCTCCGCTTCTTCCAGCTCCCGACTCTATGTCCACAGCGCGCTGGCCGCCAAACCCAAGATCACGCCAGTTCAACCGATCTCGAAAAATGGCGTCTCGCTCACCCGGGTTTACGAACGCGTTCTTTCCAATGGCTCCACCGAACCCCTGGAACAACTCAAGGTCGGCGACCTGGTGAAAGTCACCCTTACCGCCGCCCTCCCCGATCGTTCGCTTCGCTACCTCGCCATCGACGATCCACTCCCTTCATCCTTCCAGGCCATCAACACGCTCTTCGACAGCCAAACCTCGGGCCGCACAAAGGAACAGAGTAACTGGCGCATTTCGAATACCGAAGTCCGCACCGATCGCGTTCTTTTCTTCGTCGATTACAACCGGGCCTCGCAGAATTTCGAGATGAGCTACCACGCCCGCGTCACGCATGGAGGAAAGGTCTACGCCCCACCCACCAAAGTCGAGGAAATGTATGATCCCGAAAACTACGCCCTCAGCGCCTCGAAAATATTGACCGTGCGATGATCGCCCCTCCCTCCATTTCCCGGCTGACACCTTGGTCGCTCTTGCTCCCACTGGTGCCCCTGCTTGCACCTCTCCCCAAGGCTCTGCAGGAACCCCCGGCACCGCACGTGGTGTTACGGGACCGGAATGGACAGGAGCTCACGCACTTTCCCCGCGACGACTATTTTCGCCATCATCCGGCTTCTCTCGACGAGATCCCAGAGCACCTCGTCAAAGCCACTCTCGCCGCTGAAGACAAACGCTTCTTCGAACACCCCGGTATCGACTACGCCGCCACGCTCCGTGCCTTCCGTGACAATTCAAAACACCAACGAATCACTTCGGGAGCTTCGACCATCACGCAGCAGTTGATCAAAATCTCCACCCCCGCAGCTGAACGAAACTGGCAGAAGAAAGTCAGCGAAGTCCTCGCCGCCCGCCGTCTGGAATCACAATGGAGCAAAGAGGAAATTCTCACCGCCTACCTCAACCGACTCGACTACGGTTCCCACCAACAAGGGTGCTCCGCTGCCGCACGTCACTTCTTTGGAAAGCCCCTCGCCGATCTCTCGCTCGCTGAATCAGCCCTCCTCGCCGGACTGCCCCAGGCTCCCTCACGTCTCAATCCTTATCGAAATCCCCAGGATGCTCTCATCCGACGCAACTGGATTCTCCATCGCCTGCAGTCCGAGTTTTACTACGATGATAACGTTATCTCGCGCGCCAAAGCAGAGCCCATCCTTCTCGCCGACAGGAGCATTTCCAATCCCATTCCTCACCTCGCTCGCGACTACGACGGGACGACCCGCCTCAGCATCGACGCCAACCTGCAACGCGAAACCCACACTATCCTCACCGCCGAACTCGCCCGACTTCGTGAGAAAAATGTCCAGCACGGCGCACTCGTCGTTCTCCACAATCCTACTGGTGAAATCCTCGCCTTCCACGGTTCATCCGACTTCGGCAGCCCCAACGGCGGACAAATCAACGGCGCCCTCGCTCCCCGCTCGGCAGGGTCCACGCTCAAACCCTTTACCTACCTTCTGGCCTTTCAAAACCAATCGCTCTTCCCCGGATCGATCATCGCCGACATCCCCACCGACTACCAAACCGAGGAAGGACTCGACGCGCCCAAAAACTTCGACCGCCGCCACTACGGCCCCGTTTCCATCCGCCACGCCCTTGCCAATTCACTCAACGTCTCGGCCATGCGCATGCTCAATCAAGTCGGTGGCCCGGAGCCTTTGCATCTTCTCCTCACCGAGCTCGACCTGACCACCCTCCACCGTCAACCCACCAAATACGGACTCGGCCTCACCATCGGAAATGCCGAAGTCAATCTTCTCGAACTCACCAACGCCTACGCCACCCTGGCACGTCTCGGCGAACACCTCCCCACGACTTTTCTCCCCGATCAAGAGCCCACGAGTTCCTATCCCTTCACCAGCGACGCCTCCTATCTCATCACCGACATTCTCGCTGACAATTCCGCCCGCTCCGCCGCCTTCGGCATTCATTCCAATCTCCGCCTCCCCTTTCCCTGCGCCGTCAAAACCGGCACCTCCTCCGACTTCCGTGACAACTGGTGCCTCGGCTTCACCGGCGAATTCACCGTCGGCGTCTGGGTCGGAAATTTCGACAATTCACCCATGGCCGGCATCTCAGGAGTCAGCGGTGCCGGCCCCATCTTCCACCGCACCATGCTCGCCCTCCACTTGGGGCAACACCCAACCTTTCCAAAACAACCCGCCACCCTCGCGCGCATCTCTATCGACGAGCGAACCGGCCACCGATTCCTCATTTCACCTGCACAAAACACGCCCTTCCAACGACGCGAACTCTGCTTCAAGAATCACCTTCCCCTCCCCATCTCTCCCATCGACTTCACCAAGGAAAACAAAGCCCTCCTCTCCCTAGAATACGCCGAGTGGTTTATGTCAGAAGACAACACCAAACGCCACGCCTTCGCCCTCGCCGACTCCAAACCACCCTTGCAGGAATCCCTGCAAATCCTGACCCCTCTCCCCAACGCCACCTACTACCTCGACCCCGAACTCCCCAGCAATTCCCCCGAGCTCAATCTCAAAGCAAACCTCACCGACGGCCACTGGCGCAGCGACACCCTCAACATCCAAAACGGAGTCGCCCAACTCACCCCCGGTGAGCACACCATCACCCTGACCAATCCCGACACCGGCCAGGAAGTCAACTGCCAGTTTCAAGTGGAATTGCTCTGATATTCGAAACTTCTCACAGATACGAGTTTTCCAGATTGAGAGTAACAGGAAGCTGAAAATGGTTACGAGAGATTATTGAAAATAAAATGACTCTCAAACAGATTGCCGAAGCGCAACCGATGATTAGCCATCAGGAGAAGTAAACTCTCCCTCTATTCTTACCCTCGGCGGTCAAATTATCATTTCAGGCGAATGGGTGGAAGCTCCGAAGCACTCGACATTATCGGCCCGGACGGTTACTCAGACACCGTTCATGACACTTCTCTCCGCAAACGAAATCCGCCTCTCCTACGGGCATCAGACTCTTCTCGATGGCGTCACCCTTGCCGTGGCGACTGGAGAGAAAGTCGGACTCGTTGGACGCAACGGCTGCGGAAAGACCTCTCTCCTCAAAATACTCGCCGACGAAAACCAAGCTGACTCAGGCGACATCTCGAAACGTCGAGGCATTCGCATCGGTTATCTTCCCCAGGAATTCGAACTCGATCTTGAGAAATCCGTTCACGAAAACATCTCCGCCGGTGCTTCAGACATTGTTGATGCTATCACGCGCTACGAGAACGGCGATGGTACCGAGACCGAACTCGCCGACTTTCTTACCTTCATCGATCACACCGACGGTTGGAATCTCGACGCACGTATCCAGTCACTCTCCAACGCGCTGGGCACTCCCCCTCTCGAAGCCGAAACCGGCCCGCTCTCCGGTGGCGAAAAACGCCGTGTTGCCCTTTGCCGCGCTCTTGCTTCCCAACCTGATCTCCTTCTCCTCGACGAGCCGACCAACCACCTCGACGCCGATTCCATCCGCTGGCTGGAAAGCTTCCTCGAAAACTACAGCGGCGCGGTCATCTTCGTCACGCACGACCGCTACTTCCTCAACGTCATCGCCACCCGGATCATCGAAATCTACAACGGCAAGGCCTATTCCCACCCCGGAAACTACACGGCCTTTCTTGAGTCCAAAGCAATCCGCCAAAACATCGCGGAGAATTCCGAGAAAAAGCGCCAAAAATTTCTCAAAGAAGAACTCGAGTGGGTCCGCGCCGGGGTCAAAGCCCGTACCACCAAATCCCGCTCCCGCCTTGACGCTTTCTACAAAGTCAAAGACCAGGAAGCGCCTCCCGAAGAGGTGCAAATGGACCTCCTCATGCCGCCTCCGCCACGTCTCGGCGACACCATCGTTGATCTCGAAAAAGTCGGCATCAACTTCGGATCCGATACCTCACCTCGTTGGCTCTTCCGCAACCTTGACCTCAAACTTGAAGCGGGACAATGCACTGGTATTGTCGGGCGCAATGGAGTCGGCAAAACGACCCTCCTCAAGATCTGCCTCGACCAACTACAGCCGACACTCGGCACATCCAAGTTGGGTAAGCAAGTGAAGATCAACTACATCGATCAAACCCGGATGCAACTCGACGGAACTGGCTCCCTCCTCGATGAAATCTCCGACGGCAACGAGAAGATTTTCTTCGGAGAAGAAACCATCGGTGCCCGCGCCTATCTCAAGCGCTTCCTCTTCTCCGACGACCGCATCAACGAACGGGTCGACCTCCTCTCCGGAGGCGAACGCGCCCGCCTCATGCTCGCCAAAGTCCTTAAAACCGGCGGTAACCTCATCGTCCTCGACGAACCAACCAACGACCTCGATCTCCCCTCCCTCCGCATTCTCGAGGAAGCCCTCGCCGCATTTGGAGGCTCCATCATCGTGGTCTCCCACGACCGCTATTTCCTCGATCGAATCTGCGACCAAATCATCGCCTTCGAAGACGGCGGCGTTCGCGTCACTCCCGGTAACTATTCCTACTATCTCGAAAAACGACAGGCCCGAGAGAACGCCGAAAGGTCCCAGGCCAACGCTCTCGCGAAAAAGAAGAAGCCCGTCATCAAAAAAAACAAACCCCGGAAGCTCACCATGGCCGAAGGCATGGAACTCGAGAGCATGGAAGAACGCATCATGGAGGCCGAAGAAAAAGTCAGCGAACTCGAAGCGCAGTGCAACGACCCTGCCGTCCAATCCAACTTCGAAGAGGTCCCCAAAGTAACCGCCGCCCTCGAAACCGCGAAAGCTGAAACAGAAAAACTCTACTCCCGCTGGGAAGAACTCAGTACGCTCAAAACGAACTAGCCCTATCTTCGTCCAGACTGGTCATTCACAAACCAATACCATGAAAGCTCTCCTCTCTATTCTATTGCTCGCTTTCTCATTATCTCTTCACGGACAGGCGGAAGAATCCAAACTCCGCTATCGCATCGAAGCGAAAACTTTTGAATCCGGTGAAGCGGACATTCGTAAGGTACTCGAATACACCGCGCGCCCTTTGTGGAAAAATTTCCCCGGCTACAAAGTTGAACCCATGGTCATTACCGCGAGCAATTCCGGCCCCATCGTCATTTTCCAACGCAATGCCCGACAGGAAATCGTCGTCAAGCTGGACACCCACAAAACCTATTGGAGTCAATACGCCTATCAATGGGCCCACGAACTTTGCCACGTGCTGTGCGGCTTCCGCGAAGACGGTCGGGAGAACAAGTGGTTTGAGGAAACCCTCTGCGAGCTCTCCTCACTCTTCTGTATGCGGGCGATGGTTTCGGACTGGAAAAAAAAGCCCCCCTACCCGAATTGGAAAAACTACTCGGAGAGCCTCCAATCCTACGCCGACAACGTCATCTCCAACTACGAGAAAGTGGATATGCTGGGGCTCGCCGCTTACTACCAAAAGCACGAACCCGAGCTCAGAAAATCTGCCACTCTGCGCAATCTCAACGGAACGATGGCGGCCGCACTTTTACCCGTCTTTGAAAAAAATCCCCGACATTGGGAGGCGATCCGATACCTCAACGTGACCCCGGCCAGATCTGGACTCACCTTTCGGCAATACCTTGCGAAGTGGAAAAAGGACGCCCCTAAAAAACACCACGGCCTGATCGACGGTATCGCCCGCGTGTTTGCGGTGGAATGATCTACCGCCACAACCAGTCAAGATGAGCTTCTCTCCCCGAGTCTGGCGAAATCACAAGAAGCTCGGGCACCTTCCAGGGGTAGAGATTGCGGAAAACCGCTCAGAGTTCCGTCATCTTGGCTTCACTTGTCCTCAAGATCGCGGGGATTTCCCTTCCCTGACAAATCTTCCCCTCCCAGCGGAAGATCGAATCGCAAGCCGAGAGAGTGTTTAAGCAGGCAACCGGTTGCTTTTCGACCTCGAGTGTGCCAATCTGTCGCGCCAAATCGCATATTACTTTGAAATCCGCCGTCCTTGACAAACTTCTCGATCGCCTCGACCAAATCGAGCCCGGTGAGTTACAGGGCTTGCTCTCGAAGCTCGTTCGCGAGAAAGGATTGCTCCAAAAGGTCTTCGAGGCACTTCGTGAAGGCGTTCTCCTTTTGGATTCCGGAGGTCAGATTAACTTTATCAATGCCGCCGGTTGCCGCTTTTTCGGGACCACCCCCGATCAGGCCCAGGGGGAATCCATTGAGCAAACGATCCGAGGTCTGGAATGGAGCCAACTGGTCAGCTCGCCCCGCAGCACCGTGAGCCGCGACCTTGAGGTCTTTTATCCTGAGAACCGCTACCTCAATTTCTACCTCTCTCCCGTCGCCGAAGAAGACGATGCCGACTTGGGCTACGTCATGCTCGTTCGTGACGTCACGCGCTCGAAAGCAAAGGCGGAGGAGGAATTGGAATCCGAAAAAATCAACGCCCTCACTCTTCTGGCTGCGGGAGTCGCTCACGAGATCGGAAACCCGCTCAATTCTCTCTCGCTTCACCTTCAATTACTGGAGCGCAGGGTTCGCGATCTCCCCGAAGACGATCAACAATCCCTCAGCAATCACCTTGGCACGGCGCGCAACGAGATCGAACGGCTCGATACCATCCTAAAGCAATTTCTTCAGGCGATGCGCCCCACCACTCCCGTCCGCGAGGCCACCAATCTTCACGAACTCCTCGAAAAAACGCTCCTCACCCTCAAGCCTGAGCTCGAAACGCGCGAGATCGCGGTGCAATTGAATCTCGCCGACGAACTCCCCAGCCTGAGCCTCGACGCCGCACAAATCCAGCAGGCTCTCTACAACCTGATCCGCAATGCTTATCAGGCTATCAGCCCGCCGAACGGCGAGATTGTCATTCAAAGCGTCGTCACCGAATACGAGGTTACGCTTTCCATTTCCGACAACGGCAGCGGCATTTCTCCGGAAATGATGGGTGCGATGTTCGAACCCTTCCAAACGACAAAAAGCTCCGGCACCGGACTGGGCATGCTCATCGTACGCCGCATTCTCCGTGAACACGGCGGCGAGTTGGAAGTCGAAAGCGAGGAAAACGTTGGCACCAAAGTCTCTCTCTTTTTCCCCCGAACCGACAAACGTGTTCGCCTTCTCAGCAACCAAGCCCCCATCGAAGTCTAAATGAAAACTCTCCTCATCGTTGACGACGAGAAAGCGACCCGCGACGCCTTGCGGATGGCCCTTGAAGAGTCCTTCGACTGCTACCTCGCCGCCGATCTCAAACAAGCGACCTTGGTTCTCAAAAACGAAGACGTCGACCTTCTCCTCACCGACCTCCGGCTTGGTGGCGATTCCGGAATGGAAGTTCTCGATGTCGCAAATTCCCGTCCCAATCCGCCGGTCTCTCTTATGATGACGGCTTACGGCTCGGTCGACACCGCTGTGGAAGCGATGCGACGCGGGGCTTGGCATTTCGTCACGAAGCCACTCAATCTCGATGAGGTCGAGCTCCTTCTCAAGCGCGCCGTCCGTAGTCGCTCGCTGGAAAAAGAAAACAAGATTCTCGTCAAAGAAAACGAAACCCTTCGCGAAAGCGGGGCCAAGACCAGCAGAGGGCTCAGCCGCCTCATCGGCAGTTCCGCACCGATGGCCAAGGTCACAGGCATCATCGAACAAATCGCGCAAACACGCGCCACGGTCCTCATCGAAGGCGAATCCGGCACCGGAAAGGAAGTGGTGGCGCACGTCTTACACGATCTCTCCGGCCGGCCGGGCGAAAAATTTGTCGCGGTCAACTGCGCGGCCCTTTCGCCCCAGCTTCTTGAAAGTGAGCTCTTCGGCCACGAAAAAGGCGCCTTCACCGGCGCCACGCAGCGACGCGTCGGGCGATTCGAACAAGCACACGGCGGGACGCTCTTCCTCGACGAAATCGGCGAAATTGACTCTGCTACCCAAGTGAAACTCCTCCGAGCCCTCTCCGAGCGCACCATTGAGCGTGTCGGATCCAATACTCCGGTTCCCATCGATGTTCGCGTCATCACCGCCACCAACAAACACCTCACCGATCTGGTAGCCGAGGGAGAATTCAGGGAAGACCTTTTTTTCCGTCTCAACGTTCTTGCGATCCACATGCCGCCGTTGCGGGAGCGCCGGGAGGACATTGTCCTCCTCGCGAATGCCTTCCTGCAGGAATTTGCCGAGGAAAACGGACGCCCTGAAAAACCTCTCACCGAAGCCGCGATGGCCCGCCTCATTTCCTACAATTGGCCCGGAAATGTCCGCGAATTGCGCACCGCCATCGAGCATGCTGTGGTAATGTCGAACCAATCATCCCTCGATATCCAGCATTTGCCCGAATTCCTCCTCACTGGAAAGACTCTCACAGAATCAAACTCTGAGAAAAACGCCCTTGCTCCGACGGGGGAATTCAACTTGCATGCCCTTGAGCAACGCGCAATCCATGGCGCTCTGACGGCAACCGGTGGAAATCGCACCAAAGCCGCTGAGTTATTGGGGATTAGCCGCCGCACTCTTCAGCGAAAACTTCGCAATACATTCTCTCCCGACAATACCGAAACATGAGCAGCTTAAACAAACCCGGAGCCATGGACGCCCCCGTCCTGATCCGTCGCCTCCTTTTCTTCGTCCTCCTCTTCGGACTCGTCTTTTTCTACCTCGTCCTTTCCTTTAAAGGGCTCACTTCGGCCAAGGGAATTGATCAGGCACAAATTGGACGCGAAATTGCCCGCGGAAACGATGCCACGACCAAGATGGTTCGCCCCCTCGCAATCTGGCAGGCCGAGGAGAATACCGAGAACGGCGAAATGAATCTCGACCAAATTTACGACACCTATCACTCGCCCCTGAACCCTTATCTTCTTGGGGCTGTGATCAAAGCAGTCGGCGGAGATGATTTCGCTAAGTTCCAGATGGTCGAAGACAACCGCACCATCTACCGGCTCGATCGGGTCATCGCTGCAGTTTCCGTCATCTGTTTCCTGATCGCCATTGGCATTAACTACCTGCTAATCTCGCGAATCTTCGACGTACGCATTGCCGGAGTCACCGCCATTCTGATGGCACTCTGCGACCTCAACTGGAAATTCACCCATACCGGGCTGCCCCAGATGTTGATGCTGCTCCTTTTCTCCTGCGCCCTTTTCTTCATCTATCGCGCCGTGGAAGCCTCCATCGACAACCGCGCAACAATCGGCTCGATCCTGCTTGCAGCCGTGTTCCTGGCACTCCTTGCTCTCGCCCATTGGCTGACTCTTTGGATTACGATTGGTTTCGTCCTCTATGCCGCCTTCTTCTTCCGCCCCAAAGGAGCCGCAGCCCTTTCAGTCATCGGTGTGATCCTAGTCTTCAGCCTCTACTTTGTGGGCAAGAACCTTGAATGGACCGGATCACCTGCCGGAACGGCCGGAATGTCGCTCTACGGCGGTCTTCTGGAAACGGAGGATAACATCATGCGGACCAACGATCCCAGTGAGGAAACCTACGCGGTTCTCTACAATTTAAATTCCCTTATCCTGAATACCGCTACGAGTCTGCTGAAACAGACCGATCAACTCTATTCCAATCTTGGAGCGATTCTCGCCGCGCCACTCTTCTTCTTCTCCCTCTTCCATCCATTCAAACGAGAATCCATTGCCCAATTTCGCTGGATCATTCTCTTGATGTGGTTTGTTGGCAGTATCGGAATGGCCCTATTTGGGCTCACCGACCAATCTACCGACGCCAATCAACTGCACATCCTTTTTTCTCCCATCATGACGGCCTACGGGCTGGCTTTCTTCTCCATTCTATGGAGTCGAATTGAATTCACCGGTAGCGGAGGCCTGATGCGCTACGGGCATTTTGCCATCGTCATCCTTGTCAGTGCAGGCCCACTCATTTTCTCAATTCCGCAGGCCATGCGGAGCGGTCTGGTCTCCGACAAACAAACACGCCCGGTCTGGCCCCCCTATTGGCCATCCGTCCTGAGCCGGACTTTGCATGACGCAACTAAAGAAGAAGACATCATCTTCTCAGATCAACCTTGGGCCGTCGCCTGGTATGCAGATCGCCGCTCGATCTGGCTTCCCAAAAAAGTTTCCGAATTTGAATACCTCGAAAAACTCGTCGAGAACCAAAAACTCACCAGCGCCGGCATCCTAATGACCCCCTCGTCTTTCAAAGACAATCCACTCTATAAAGCCGGACACTTCGGAGGCAGCGAAGAGTTCGCCGCTCTCATGCTGGACGGGCCATCAGTCGGGGCGACAGCCGGAGGTACCCGTGGACTGCGGAGCCAGGCCCCTATGCTATCCAGCGTTCTCTCCCGCTACCCTGAATCCAAGCATCTCTTCCCCTTCCGCTTGGTCTACTACTCCAAAGAGCCTATTATTGAGAAACAACGATAGAGCCCATGGCTGTCAAAAAAGCAAAGAAATCAAAAGCTCCTGCTCCATCTTTTGAAGATGCGGTCGAGGAGCTGGAGAATATTACCAAGAGACTCGAGAAAGACCCTGAGAGCCTCGGCAATCTCCTCGATGACTTCGAAAGAGGGCAAGAACTGCTGATTTTTTGCCAAAAGACCCTAAAATCAGCCCGAAAACGGCTCGACCTTGTCGAAGCTTCCCTTCATGCAGAGGGCAACGACGAAGATTCAAGTCCTGAATCCTCAAGCGACGACGCCGACCCAGACGATCAAGATGTCCGACTTTTCTAAAGCACCTCTTCTCAGCCAAATCAATGGCCCCGATGACCTCAAAAAAATTGCTCCGGAAAAATTTCCCGAGCTCGCGCAGGAAATCAGGTATACCCTGATCGATTCTCTTTCCAATACCGGTGGTCACCTGGGACCAAACCTAGGAGTAGTCGAACTCACGATTGCGCTTCACGCCGTCTTTGAATCGCCCACGGACAAATTCCTTTTTGACGTCTCCCACCAGGGATACGTCCACAAAATGCTCACCGGCCGCGCTACCGAAATTGACACCATTCGCCAATACGAGGGCCTCAATGGCTTCCTTCTCCGCACCGAGTCCGAACACGATTGCTACGGAGCGGGACACGCCGGCACCGCCCTCTCCGCCGCTCTCGGCATGGCCTCGGCCCGCGACCTTAAAGATGAAGATGCCAACATCGTCGCTGTCGCCGGTGACGCCGCTTTCACTTGCGGCGCCACCTTGGAAGCCCTCAACAACATCGCCGAGACCACCAACCGCTGCATTGTCATCCTGAATGACAACGAGTGGTCCATTGATAAAAACGTCGGCGCTCTCGCAAAATACTTCAACGCCCTTCAGACCCACAGCACCTTCAACGGCATCCGCGAAAAGACCGCTGACTTTGTCGAAAAAATCGCGGGCTCCGGCGTGCGCAAACTCGCCCATAAGATCGAGCGCAATGCCAAGAACATGCTCGTTCCCAACGTTCTCTTCGAAAATTTTGGCATGCGTTACTTCGGTCCCATCGACGGACACGACATCCCACTCCTCATCAAGACCCTCGAATACCTCAAGAATCAAAACGAGCCGGTAATACTCCACATCATTACCGAGAAAGGACGGGGCTACCAGCCAGCTCTCGATAAACCCGGCAAGTTTCACGGCCTCGGACCTTACAATATCGAAGACGGCTCCACAGCCACCGGAGCACCCACCTTTTCGGAACTCTTCGGCCGCGCCGTCACTGACTTCGCCAAAGAGGATAAAACGATCACCGCCATCACCGCCGCCATGCCCGGCGGAACCAAGCTCGAGACCTTCAAAGCGGAAATTCCCGAACGCTACTTCGATGTCGGTATCGCCGAGGAACATGCCGCGCTCTTCGCCTGTGGCCACGCCACCCAGGACCTCCGTCCTTTTCTCGCAATCTATTCGACCTTTATGCAGCGTGCTTATGACATGATCCTTCACGACATGGCTTTGCAAAAACTACCCGTGCGACTTTGCATGGACCGCGGCGGCCTCTCGGGTGACGACGGTCCAACTCACCACGGACTCTTCGACATCGGCTATCTCCGGCACGTTCCAGGCCTCGTGCACATGCAAGCCAAGGATGAAAATGAATTCATCGACATGCTTTGGACCATGGCCAACTACGAAGACGGCCCTATCGCCATCCGCTACCCTCGTGGCAACGGACCTGGTGCAACCATCAAGGAGAAGCCCGAACTCCTTACTATCGGTGAGGCCGAAGTCATCCAGACCGGAACCGACGTCTGCCTCATCCCTCTGGGAACAATGATGGAGCTTGCCCTGGATGCCAAAGAAACCCTCGAATCCAAAGGATATAGCGTAACCTTAATCAATCCCCGTTGGATCAAACCCCTCGACGCCCGCACTATTTCGGAGCACGCCAAGAATGCCAAAGTCGTTTGCACTTTTGAAGATCACGTCCTCTACAATGGCTTCGGACTTTCCATCATTGAACTTCTCCATGATGATATCATTGACACTCCCGTCGAGCGCATCGGTTGGCCCGATGAATTCGTCGAGCACGGACGCCCCGAGATTCTTCGGGAGAAACACGGCCTCACCGCCGCCAATGCCGTGGAGAAAATTCTCCCACACCTCCCGGTGAAATAGGCGTTTGCTTACGTCTCATTCCAATCCCTGTCACCAAGTCACGGGATCGCTTTAGTCATGAAATGCGTTTTTCCCTTCCATCCCTGTTGTCGCGAATGCCTGTATCCTCGGCAAACCGACCAAGCATCAATTCTCTGATTCAAAAGTCTTTCACGGAACACACCGCGACTGGTCGGTTTGGTCTACCTGAGCCCTCAAAGCAACAACGAGAAGAGCACTGAGATGGGACTGGACATCCGTTTTTATTCCATCGCCCAAAAAGGCGTGCGCTAATTCCTATGAGCTAGAATATCGACAATCGTGTCGATCGCAAAATCCGTCTCCTCTTTCGAAATCAAATATGGCGGAGTGAAGGAAAGGACGCTCCCCTCTTTCCCATCCGCCAACATAATCAGGCCAGCTTTCAGTATATCGCCCAGCAAGGCTGCCGCATTACGATCCAACTCAACACCCCACATCATTCCCCTCCCCCGGACATCAATAATTCCCTGAGCCTCCATATTTCTCAGAGCGCTTTCCAAATAACACCCCGCGCTCTTGACCATATCCCCGGTCTCGGCCCTCTTCAGAATTTCAAGCGAAGCCAGTGCCATCGCACAGCCAACTGGATTCCCCAAAAAAGTGCTCGTGTGTAAGGCCTCTCCCGTCGACTCCGGCCAAGCATCCATCACCGACTCTTTCCCAACGCAGGCCGATATCGGAAACCCTCCGCTAAGCGCCTTCCCTAGGCAGATTAAATCAGGAACCACTCTATCCCACTCACAGGCGAACATTTTTCCGGTCCGAAAAAAACCGGTATAAATCTCATCGAAGATTAGCACTGCTCCGTGTTCATCACACCACTTTCGCAGGCGCGGAAGAAACTCCGGCGGAGGCACGACCTTCCCACCGCGCCCCTGAATGGGCTCAACCAGCACCGCTCCGATTTCGTCCGAGCTAACATGCTCGATCTCATCTCCCCCAAATGGAAGGCGCACCGTGATGTTCGCCAGCTGATCTCCAAAGGGACCGTGAAACTTCTCAAGGTCCGTGCCCAAAAGGCTCCCATATCCCAATCCATGGTAGGCGTTGGAAAAAGCGATCACCTTTCTTTTTCCACTCGCAAGCCGCGCTGTCTTAAGCGCCGATTCCACGGCTTCAAATCCTGAGCTCGACAGCACCACCTTTGCTTCCCCCACTCCCCAACGTTTAAAAGTCACCGCAGATAGCTGCTCACAAAGATCTCCCTTCAAGGCCGTCGGATGCACATCGCCCATCCCATGCAAAAGCTGCTGAGATTGTCTCTGCATCGCCGCCACGACCTCGGAATTTCCATGTCCCAGTCCTGCCACGCCAAAGGCACTGGTCAGATCTAAAAACCGATTCCCATCGGCATCCCAAACATTTGTTCCCTCAGCTCGTTCCCAAAAAACCGGCCAGTCTCCATCCATATAGGTGACATTCCGACTTTCATACCGCTGCAACTTTTCCGCCAGCGACAACGAGCGCGGTCCGGGTATCCTTGTGTAAAGATCAGGCAGCATGGCTACTGAAGGAGCATAGCCGCAATCGCAGCCAATGCCGAAAGACAAATTAAAAGAAGTGCTCCCACGCCCATCGCAAAATCGCGTTTGAGAATTATCGGGCGGCCGGTCGAAGAAGACTTTGGAAAAACCACGAGAGCATAAACTGCTCCGGTAACCAACCCTCCAAAGTGCGCGGCATTGTCAATGAATTGAAATCCCAGGGCACCAATAACCACGAGAGAAACTAAGATCCCCAACAAGCGCTGCCTCGCAGACTTCGGAACCAACTTTTTGTGCAGCGTTTCGAAAACGAGCAAGAATCCCAGCAGTCCACAAACCGCTCCGGACATCCCGACACTACTTCCCTCCAAAACCCATGCCGTGGTGGCCCAACCGGCTCCCAATACCGAAACAAAAAAAAACCATCGTCAAATGCGGCCACCGTCCCAAAGTTTCCAATCGTTTCCCCAAATACCACAACGCACTGGCATTCATCAAAAAGTGCAAGGGGTTCCCGTGCATGAAAGCTGCCGTATGAACCCGCCACCACTCGCCAGCGGCATATCGGGCCTTTACCAAACCCGCCTCGGCAAATCCTCCTCCGGTGAGATATTGCACAAGGCCCACTGCCGCGATCACCCCGATCAGAACCATCGTGATCCTGGACTTCTGGGATTGCAGCCAGAGCTCAAATCGCGCCTCAGGAATCTCCTCCGCAACGCTTTCCTTGTTCGTCGTCCGAAGCTCCTTGATCCCCTGTAAACCCGACCAATATGGACGAATCGCGAAGAAAAAAAACAGCAGCACTGCAATCCCAACGGTCTGGGTGCTTCCAACCGCCGCCCACCGTCCCCGGGCATAGGCCGCGTAAATCACATAGATCAATATCGCGCCAAATAAAAGAAGTCCGCGCTTTCCATCCTGAAGATCATACTCCGAAAACAAACGGCGACGCTTTTTTAAGGTCGAAACCAAGGAGGGGTATTCTTCCGGCGCGATCAATCGACGATGTTCCGGTACCCAGATCCAAGCCAGCTTTCCTTTGCCGGAAGAAAGATACCTCTTCAGCCCGTCCAACTCATCAAAGCCGACCAAGTTTCCTTTTTCGTCGCGACAACCGTAGGGTGAAACATCCGGCTTCAGCGAAAAAGCCTCCTCGCGAGCCCAAACCGGCAAAGCGAGATCACTCATGAACAAAAGAGAATTCAATTACGCTCCGGCCGGAGCAGGGGCCTCTTCAGTTGGGGTATCCTCAGTGGGGGACTCTTCAGTGGAGCCCTCTTCAGTGGAGCCCTCTTCAGTTGGGGTATCCTCAGTTGGAGTGCCCTCCGTTGGAGCGTCTTCCTCAGGATTATCCCTATTCACGCTCTCGAGCTCTCTCTTAAATTCTTCGGCGGGATCTACGGGCTTCACGTCCTCGGGTGCAGCAGGCACAACTACCTGCTCGGCGGACTCCGAAGACGCACCGTCTTCATCAGCGCGCTTTCCCTCGATGGCATTGCGCTTTCCGAAGAGAATTGCGAGCACGAGCGAGAAAACGAAAAAGAGTGTTCCGAGATAAACGGTTCCTTTTTGAAGAACGTCCGTAGTGCGGGCACCCCAAGCGGCATCAGTCATACCAGAACCAAATGCCGCGCCGAGGCCCTCCTGCTTGGGACGCTGCATCAGAATGACGAGAATGAGCAAAAGGGAAACCACTACGTGAGCGATCACCACTAGGTTGATTGCGATGTTGAGCCAGCCTAAAATCATGGGAGCGGGACTTTATGGATGGAACGCGACTTGTAAAGCCGGACTTTTCCCTGATTGCATCTCCGAATTCAGCTTTCAAATGGAACAATTCCCCTTAGTTGGTTGATTTGATGATCTCATTGTCCTCGTTGAGAACATGCCGCTGCGGCAAAATTCGAGTGTCGGAGATGGTAAAAGCCATGATCGTAACACATTCACCTTTCTTAATTAAGTGCGCTGCACCCCCATTGATTATGATGTTTCCCGTCCCCGGATCACCCGCTTGCACGTATGTTTCCAAGCGTCCGCCAGAGGTCATCGAGGTCACGAGAACACGCTCTCCCTCCCAAAGATCCGCCGCTTCCATCAAATCCAGAGGAATTTCGATACTGCCCTCATAATCAATATCAGCTTGTTTGACGATTGCGCGATGCAATTTCGACTTCAGAAGAATGCGGTTCATGTCGGGACAGAATAAGGGAATCCCCTACTGGTCAAGCGATGAAAAACTCAATCGTTGAAAAAATCACCGCTCATCCTACCCTTTTCGGACACCCATGAAGTTCCTAGCGTGCGCAGCCCTCATCCTCGCCCCTGCTCTCTCCAGTGCCCAGGAAGAAGCCCGCACTGTTCCCGCCGCGGCTCTCAGCAAGGCCTTGCAATGGATGCAGAACGATGACCCTGCCCGCCGTGCCGCCGCTTACCGCACCTTCTACCTTTTCGGAAAAGAGGCTCAACCCGCTTACAAAAAAACCCTCGAAAAAGCCCAGCGTCTCCACGAAAAAAAGCTCGGCCTCCTCGTCGAGAATGCCCGCTCCAATCCCTTCAGTGAATTGGAAATCATTGCTGATGACCTCAAAACCGAACGCGAACGAATTTTTAAACTCATTCATACCGACTATAAAAAACAGGGCGACAAAGTGCGCATGCTCGTCAACGAGGTGCAGGGGCTTAAAAAAAAGAACGAGGAAATCCGCAATGTTGCCGCTAGAGATTCCGCCGCCTTTGAAAAAGCCGTCAACACCCTCGCCCTCGCTCTAGCCGAAGTAAAACGCGAACTCCTCGTCCTTGAAGGCGAAGAACTTCTGGATGAAAAAATCGACTCAGATAAATCCCTCGCCGAGGCACTCAACAATACTTTCGAAGGAGAAAGCTATCTCAAGACAAAAGCAATTGTCGATATGGTCCGCAAGGAAGTCGACAACCTCACCACAACAAACTCTACCAACGCCGCAACCCAATGGGCCAACTCTTCCCAGAAAGCCTTTTCAAAACATCTGAACGAATTCCGCTCCCTCTTCAATCTGGGACTCCTCACCATGGAGGAAAGGCTCTCCGCCGCTGCCAACAGTCATTCCGTCGACATGGCAACCATTGGCTTTTTTTCCCACACCTCTCCTGTCAAAAACAAAAAATCTCCGGGCGACCGTGCCCGCCTCGCCAAATTCCAGCACCGTTGGACCGGTGAAAACATCTTCGTAGGCTCCGGATCACCGGTTACCGCCTACAATGCTTGGTTTGCGTCCGACGGACATCGTTTCATCATGTTCGCAAAAAGCCCAAACCTCATCGGAATCGGCCCCCACGGGAAGCACTGGACCATGATGACCGGCCGGAAATAACCATTCTCATAAAAAATATTCTTCCCGGAAGGCAGTGGGAACCCGTTACGAATCAATGGCATTCAGCTCCCCCGACAGTATTTCCCTCCGAAAAAGATCTCGCTCTCGAAAGATCTCCTCACCTTGGCCGGTATTTAGATATAGAAAGTCTACTGTGATAGAATTTCCGTGTGTGTGATAACCGCGGCCGGTGCCTCCCCAAAGAGACCCGACCGCGGTTTTCTTTTATCCCTATCTCCACCACGGCAAATCCCTTGCCAGCCCCTCCCTCTCCGGCAATCTTCACCTCATGACCGTCCGGGAGATTTTCACCCTCACCATTTGCCTTTTTCTCGTCTCCTGCAGCACAAACAAACCCACCCCCGGTATTCAAGGTGCCAACCCCAATTCACGTCCGTTTGTCGTTAGCCCTGAGAAGCCGCAAGCCGACCCCCCGCCTCCCAACAGACCCATCATTCGGGCCGAAAGCGCCATCGTCCTCGACGCCACTTCCGGACGAATCCTTTACCAAAAAAATGCGCGCACCGAACGAGCCGTCGCAAGCACTCAAAAGCTCCTCACCGCCCTCGTCGTTTCGCGCAGCGGCCCCCTCTCCGACCCCGTCACCGTGACCACCTCCGACACTCAAGTCGAACCATCCAAACTCTATGTTAAAACCGGAGAAACCTACACCCGCAAAACCCTCGTCAAAGCTCTCCTCGTCAGAAGCGGCAACGACATTGCAAAAGCCCTCGCCCGAGACGTTGCCGGAACGGAAGACAACTTCTGCAACCGCATGAATGAGATGGCCCGCGCCGTGGGCATGCGCCAATCGCATTTCAAAAACCCCCATGGACTCACCGAATCCGGCCAATACTCCACGGCCCTCGACATCGCCCTCCTCGGTCGCCAAGTCATGAAGCATCCCTTCTTCCGCGAATGCATGCGAATCAAAAACTACACCTTCACCTACTCGGACGGCCGCACCAAAGTTCTCAAAAACACCAACAAGCTCCTGACCCGCCTCCCCTACTGCACCGGAATGAAAACTGGCACCACCAATGCCTCCGGACGCTGCCTCATCTCCGCCGGTACCCACAAGGGACGCTCCGTCATCGCCGTTGCCCTGGGCTCCACATCCGCGGAAATCTGGAACGACTCCGAAAAACTACTCCGCTGGGCGCTGGAGTAATTCATTCCTTGATCAACAGAGGCTGAATCGCCCTCTCAAATCTGACCATCATCGTCGAAGAGCGAGTCCCCTTCAGTGTTATTGGAACCTTGGAATGAAACACTTCTGTGGATAGCTAATTGTCCTCGTGAACAGCCACTACATAATCGACCCACAAATGCTCCATTTCGGCTTTCTCCATTTTTCCCCTCTCCGAGCCTAACAAGGTTGAACAAAAAAACATCAACAACAACCTCTTCACCCTAAAATAATCTCCTATTCTCAAACTCTATCTACTACAAACTTCCCAACCGAGCGTTCAGAGTTCGAAGTTAGATGTTAAGTGTTCACCTCCCGCCATGCCCAATAACGAACTTACATCCCTCCGCGAAAACGGCCTCCTCCGCTCCCTTCGCGAAATCTCTTCCCCCAACCCTCCGTTCGTCACAATCGATGGACAGGATCTGATCAATTTCTCCTCCAACGACTACCTTGGTCTTTCCTCACACTCCGCTCTCGCCGCAGCCGCCCACGAAGCAATCACAACATACGGCACCGGCTCCACGGCCTC
Organism: Verrucomicrobiales bacterium; assembly: GCA_002729295.1. GTDB lineage: Bacteria > Verrucomicrobiota > Verrucomicrobiia > Verrucomicrobiales > Akkermansiaceae > SW10. The sequence goes on from PBTU01000180.1 coordinate 20,046, forward strand.
GCGGCTCGTCTGTGGATCGCTCAACATCCACCACCAACTAGAGACAGCTCTTGCCACCGCAAAAAAAACCGAAGCAGCCCTCACTTTCGCCAACGGCTACGCGACCGCGCTCGGCACCATCCCCGCCGTCGTCGGAAAAGGTGACACCATCATTCTCGACAAACTCGCCCACGCCTGCCTTATCGATGGAGCCCGACTCTCCGGAGCCACCCTGCGTGTCTTCCCACACAACGATCTCAACAAACTCGAACGCCTTTTAAAGACCGCGCAAGGCCGTGTTCTCGTTGTCACCGAATCCGTCTTCTCCATGGACGGTGACCTAGCCTCTCTCTCTGAAATCGTAGCTCTCAAAACCAAACACGAGGCCCTCCTTCTCCTCGACGAAGCCCACGCCGTTGGGGTCCTCGGACCCAATGGCCAGGGCCTTACCGAACATCTCGCCCTTCAAGACCAAGTCGATTTCCAAATGGGCACTCTCGGCAAGGCCCTGGGCTCTGCCGGAGGATACATCGCAGCTTCACAAGATTGGATCGATCTCCTCCTCAATAAAGCCCGCGCATTTATTTACTCTACCGCTCCACCCCCCTCGCAAGCCGCCGCCTCGCTGGCCGCCCTGCAACTTCTCAACGCCCCCGAGGGCGACAAACTCCGTAAAAAACTAAACCACAACATCGCCCTCCTGACCTCCCTCACGAAGCAAACCACCTCTCCCTCTCCGATCACCCCCATCATCATCGGAGAAAACGAGAGGGCCCTGGCCGCCTCCCGATCACTTCTCGACGACGGATTTTTAGTCCCCGCCATTCGCTTCCCCACCGTCCCCAGAAACACCGCACGCCTCCGCATCACCCTCAGCGCCTCTCACTCCGAAGAGCAAATCCAAGGACTCGCTCAAAAGATTTCCTCTCTTGAACAGTAATCATTTAGAGGTCCAAAAACTCATCCAGATAGACCCGTAGAAAATTTTCATTTTCAGAGCGGTATCCGGCTTCCCGCTCACCTCGACTAGTTGCGGCATCGGTTTCGGCGTGGTAATCAACCGGGTATCCAGACAACCAACCCAAGCCAACATTCCAGTTCCACTTAATCCCAAAAATCGTTTCTGCAAAATCACAGCCAAACAATTCTTCTCTCCGATTCCGGGACCGGAGTATCCCAATCTTACTTGTTTAAAAAAGAAATCTCCGCTGTGATCGGACGATGATCCGATGCTACCTTCTCTTCAATCACCCGTTCCATGTAGGTAAACTCCGGCAGCCCTCTCTCAATAAAAAAATCAATCTCGTGGGTTGGATTGTCAGCAGGAAAAGTCTTGGTGGAGATTTCCCGTAGGATCTTCCAACCTGCATCTCCGAGAATTTTAAGAGTGTTACTTCCTCGTTCAGCATTGAAATCACCAGCCAATACCACAGCCCCTTTGAGATCCACTAATTTCGCGACCTGCTTCGGCCGAAAATTACCCTTGGTCCAATCCAGATGAATCCCAATGAACGACAAAGGCTCACTCCAACCCTTTGGAGTCACCTTAATTTCCAGAGCGCAGCGAGGCTCCGCACCCTCCGGAAGTTGATGCCTCACAACTTTGGCAATGGGAAAACGGGAAAGTACGGCCATGCCGTATTCACCGCCCTGATAGCTCATGAACTTTCCGAAAG
>PBTU01000181.1 GCA_002729295.1 Verrucomicrobiales bacterium
ATATCCCGCTCAAACTCAGGATCACGCCGAGATTTGGAGTAATATTTGCGATACCTATGCGACATCTCTGAACGTCTTTATCACAAAAAGTCGATAATTAGGAAGACTAAAATAAAATTCCCGACCAGAATCGAAAAATCCACGAGGGAAAAATCCCCTCGTGGACTTAGAATAAATCGCAAAGTTAAATTAGACGCTGACCTTTATTTTACCACCAAAGACCGCATTGCTGCCGAGAGCCTCCTCGATCCGAAGAAGCTGGTTGTATTTGGCTACCCGGTCAGAACGACTCATTGAACCGGTTTTAATCTGGCCGGCATTTGTGGCCACAGCAAGGTGCGCAATAGTACTGTCCTCAGTTTCACCGGAACGATGGGAAATCACTGCCGTGTAGGAATTTTCGTTAGCGAGTTCCACTGCATCAAAGGTCTCGGTCAGCGAACCAATCTGGTTCACTTTCACCAAAATCGAGTTAGCCACTCCTAGATCGATTCCCTTGGAGAGGAAATCAACGTTGGTCACGAAGAGATCGTCACCAACCAACTGGGTGTTGTGCCCAATGGCATCAGTCAATTGCTTCCAGCCATCCCAATCGTTCTCGTCACATCCATCTTCAATCGAAAGGATGGGATATTTTCCGCGCAGCTCTTTATAGAATGAAACCATATCGGCCGAACTCCGGACAGAATTGTCAGACTTGTTAAAAACATAGGCTCCCTGATCCCGGTCGTAGAATTCCGATGAAGCAACATCGAGGGCAAAGGCAATATCCTCACCCACCTTGTAACCAGCTTTTTCGATGGCGAGACAGATCGTATCCAAAGCATCCTCGGTGCTGTCGAGCTTCGGAGCAAATCCCCCTTCATCACCCACTGCGGTCGAGAGACCACGGTCGTGAAGGACCGACTTCAGTGAATGGAAGACTTCCGCACCGTAACGAAGCGACTCACGGAAGCTTGGAGCCCCAACCGGCATGATCATAAATTCCTGGAAATCAATCGGAGCATCGGAATGCGAGCCTCCGTTGATGATGTTCATCATTGGCAAAGGGAGCACCTTGGCATTAGGGCCACCGAGATACTTGTAGAGAGGAAGCTGGACTCCAGAAGCAGCAGCACGCGCTACCGCCATGGAAACGCCCAAAATAGCATTTGCTCCCAGTTCTTTTTTGTTTTTGGTTCCATCAAGAGCCAGCATGGCACCATCGATGGTCGCTTGGTTCGTCGCATCAGCCCCAATCAACGCTGGAGAAATCTTGTCATTAATATTGGCAACAGCTCCCAGAACTCCCTTGCCGAGGTAGCGTGATTTATCTCCGTCTCGTAGCTCCCAGGCTTCATGCTCTCCAGTACTTGCTCCACTGGGAACAGCCGCACGACCGAAGGCTCCGCCGGAGAGTTGAACATCGACCTCGACGGTTGGGTTTCCCCGTGAGTCGATAATTTCACGGCCGCGGACTGATTGGATGGTGGTTTCTGACATGTTATTGGTTTTAATAAATATCCTAAAGGCTCTTTTAAATGGCTTCGATTGAATCAACCGTCACCTTGATCATTTCCTCGGTATCGGTATCGCGAATCTCAACGGCTTCTCCAATGGATTTTCCAACAAGAATTTGACCAATCTCCGAAAGATAGGAAACGATATGCTTCTCGGGATCGGCATCCCAGGCTCCCAGCATTGTCATCTCACGCTCTCCGCCACCATCGATCTTCAAATTGATCTTGGTGCCGATATTGATACTGGAGGTATCCGCCCCGGCAAAATCGGTCGGACGAGCACGCTCAAGATCTCTTTCAAGATCGTTCTTACGGGCATTCAAGACGGTCTGCATTTGTTTGGCCGCATGATATTCAAAATTCTCTCGAAGGTCGCCATGAGACCGGGCCACCGAGATTTCCTTCACGTTGGCCGGAATACGGTTGTTCACGAGGTCTTCGTATTCGGCCTTACGACGGTCGAGACTCTCCCAGGAAACCAGCAAGGTATCCTCCTTATTACCGGTAGCTTCGCCACTCACCATTTCCTGGGTTTCAGGAACGGTCTTAATAACGCGAGCCATCAGGGACTTGCGATCCAGTTCCGGGAAGGCCGGACTTGAGAGAAGCTTGCGGGCGAAATTTCGCACATCGTTCAGTTCCATTCCATCGAGTAGGTCTGGAATCAACTCGCGATCATCCATGAGAAGATTTCCCAAACGTCCGCTGCGACGGGGACCGTCATCCATGGAGTCCTGCTCGAGAACAGTCAGAATTACCGAACCAACAGCTCCGCCGAAGACTTCGGATGATGCCTTTTTACGCTCACGGCAAATCCAGGCAAGAGAATCAGGCCCCAAGGCATGACGGGAAATGGCGATCCGAATGTGCTCATTCAGCTTGGCTGCCTCTTCCTTCTCAGCAAGAAGCTTGGCAATCTCAGAAACTCCACGAGAACTTATACGACCGAAGACTTTCAAAATCTGGGAAACCCAATCTTCACCGAAGGCAACTGGAAACGCTTCTAGAATACGCTTCAATCGGGCAGCGGCTACCTGATTCAGGTCATCTGACAAAGTCGTTTCGGCAACGAGCAGAATATCAGAGATTTTTGGAGCACTTGGCTCAATGGCGTCCTCTTGCTTCACCTCGTCAGCGATCTCATCACGCAAGGCGATCAGCTCCAATGATTGGGCCGGAGACAGCTTGACCAGCTTCAAGGCCGCATCATTTACGATTGCAAAAGCAGTTTTCAAGAGGCCCTCTACCGAAGCCACCAAGGGTGCCTCTCGCTGAATGGCTTCGAGAGCTTTGACGCGCCCTTTTGCGCTCCGAGCCATGTCGAGATCCTCAACCAGAGCTTCTCCAGGACTAGCGGATGCCTCTCGTAACACAAGCGGGTCGGTGCGTTTGGTGGGGACTGAAACCAACTTACTTTCCCTGAGTGCTTTCTTTGTCTTTTCCCACCATTTCTTATAAATACCTGCCTCAATGACACTGCCGGCCAATTCAGCATCCAGCTGATCCATGGTCATATAGCCTCCATGGCTCGCGATTGTTTTGGCGACGAGCTCCACGGGGTTCGACTTCGCCAGCTCCTTGAGTTCGTCGATTTGACTTACCTTCTGGGCGCGAACATCATCTGGCTCTACCGCTTCGGTCTTTTCCAAGGCAAGCTTCAACCCCATCACTTTTCCTTTTTCCTTTTCAAAATCGATGGTGACTTTCCCTCCAAAGAGATCCCAATCAGTGACGATGCCACCACCATAACCTTTATGGATCCGATATGATCCCGGTGCTATTTTTGACAGCTTCTCTCCAACGGCCTCATTAATTCGGCCCGCTTCCACTAACTTCGCCACATCAGGATGCATGGCGAGAGCGTGCCTTTCTCACACCCGAAAAGCAAGAACTGATCGAAAACCTTTCAGCTTAGTCAAATTTACGCTTCCGTCAATTTGTTTCCTTCGGCTTTGGCTCTGCCTCCTTCGGCTGCGGATCTCGTGCAATATATCTCACCCGGCTCCTCTTTTCTCCTGACCCAGCCGATGACTTTTGGACCAAGGTCATCTGCAAAACCATAAAAGACTCCATCCATCGAGGCGCCAATGAACTGGATAGATTGAATGGAGTTAACTCCTTATCAAAAAGTAATTTATCACCTCTGGTCACCTTCAACCACCATCCATGAGGTCGTTTTTCCAGAGTAAAATGCTCTCCATTTACCGTCATTTCGGTCGTCTCCACTGAACTCTCAAGTCTGCGGGAACCTTGATCAGGAATATCCCGCGATCCCCTGCTTGAAACCAAGTAGCTCTTGGATTTGGGCCATTCGGATAGAACCAACGTTAATTTTTTTGGCTGATTATTCCTAAAAAAGTCCACCTTCACCCTGTCTCCAGGCTTTTTCTCCCGCAATAGAACAACTAATTGTCCCCGACTGACCAGAATCTGCCCGTCAAATTTCCACCACAAATCACCCTTCAATCCACCAGATTTCTCTAAGGGTCCATTCTTGGCGACATGTCGAACACTCAGCCCCACCCCGTCGGGCACTCCCGCTGTCACAGATTCTTCGCTTTCAGAGCAATGCAAAGATACACCAATCCATGGGAGCCTCCCCGCGCATAACAAAGAACTCGAAAGAAAAAACAGACAAAGGAAGGGCTTCATTGGTTACATAAGTTCTCTAGAACTGGCTTTTAGGCACCTCAATCTCGTAGCGATCTTTCTTTGACCAAGTAATCACGCTATTGGTTCCTAATGGACGAATTGTCTCTTTCTCCACTTTCACCTCACTCCAAACTTCGCGGACATTACCCACCTCATCAACATAGACGGAAGCGAGGCCTTCGGACACGATTTTTGTGGGATGCTCAATAATATCGAATCCCGCCACATAGCTCGCAGAAACCGGATCTTTTTCAACAAGATCCTGAGGAATGGAAACCCCTTTGCCCAGCCACCATCCGGATCCCAAGCCTATTCCTAAGGCAACTACTGCAGCCGCGGCGCTGGCCTTCCAGGTCAGGCCGGATTGATATGGTGCCAGATCATCCACCTCACCGGCTGCCAATCTATCAATGAGCGCCGAACAAGAAGCTTCCCCTTCATCGGAAAGCCCACGCGGAAGCAATGATTCCAACTGCGATTCTAGTTCTTTTAAAGAATTATCCATGTCTGGAGTTTTTGAGGTATTTGAGTTTTTTCTGCAGCTGCTCAAGAGCATAACGATATCGTGACGCCGCCGTGTTGTTTGATAAGCTTAGGATCTTGGCGATTTCGGCAAAAGTAAGCCCGCCCCAGATTTTCAGAGTCAGAACCTCCCGCAATTTCTCCGGCAGCGACTTCACCTCTCTTCGAAGGATCTCCGCCTCCTCCTGATCTTCGGCGGAAGGATCCAACCAATGATCATCATTTTGTTGAAACTGAATAATCTTATGGTCCCGCTTTTCACGGCGCCCTTTTCCGCGGCCATGGTCCAATCCTAGATATCTGAGAACTGAAAAAGCCAAAGGAAGGTCCGGCGGTCTATACTCCCTCTCCTTTTGATAATGCCAAAGTTTGATCAAGGCATCCTGCAAGACATCTTCTGCCTCCTCGGCGCTTTGGCATCGTTGTCGGGCATAGGCCAATAGCCTTGGAGCATTCTCGCTCAACCAAAACTGCCATTGCTTGTTCAAATTGTGACCTTTAAGCGCCATTCTTCACACATGAGAATGCCTGAAATCAAACGATTTGTCTCCAAAAAGATGAAAAGCTTTAAGGCCGCGGATGGTGCTCGATACTGGATTTGAACCAGTGACATCTTGCGTGTGAAGCAAGCGCTCTACCACTGAGCTAACCGAGCATCATCCGGAGATACCTGAAAGACCCCGTTCGGAGCCTTCGTGAGACTATCAACCAGATGGTGCGCGAGGGGGGAGTCGAACCCCCACGTCCTAAACGGACACCAGATCCTTAGTCTGGCGCGTCTACCAATTCCGCCACCCGCGCTCTCAATCTGTTGATGATGCAGCTCTTATGCCCGGCTTTCCGAGCATGCAAGAAATACTTAGAAGATTTCTAAAAAAAACTCAGGGACGTGGAGTTATCACTGTTTTACTGTAGCGGTATCCGTTTTGTTCGATGAATTTGGCCTTGGCCTCCGGATTCGCAAAAGGACTATTCTTAAGAATTCGCAGACCCGGGTCCGAGATGACGGTAATACTCAAATCCACTGCGACCACCGAACCATTTTTATAGGGAACACTATCCCTTCCATTGGCTTTGATTCTGGTTCCATTGATAATGAACTCCTGAACGGCGTTCTGTCCTTTGGCCGTTGCCATGATAGGGATGCGCACTGTTTTCTTGTTATTATTTCCATCAGTATACTCCACGACAAAAGTCACCGTCAGTTCATAAATATTTTCGCAAATAAAATCAACGGGTTCGTTTCCGGTTGATTTGGAGCGAAATGCAACTTCAAGATTCTCCTCTCCGAGAAGTCCTCGAAACGTCTCATCAGGATTGAGCAGGGCCCGATACATGACAAAGGTAGAGGTCTTCTCATCATCCCCTCCGAAAATTGGATCGGTGTATGCCAACTGATAGGATACTGCACAAACGTCTCCACCTTGATCGATGGATTCCTTACCAACCTCACCGTTATATCGATCAGCAGCAGCAGTGAAAAAAATCAAGCGGCCGGCATTTGGACTCGGCTGATCCTCGGGACCAACGTCGGTCGCCTTGGAATCTGCATGCAGCCATTCGAATTCATTGTTACGACGAAGAATCATCGATTCGAGATCACTTCCAAGGGCATCAAGCATAATTTTTGCCTGACTCGCTGCCCTGATTTCTGTCCGGGCCCCTCTCCAAGCGTCGATTGCAGTGCCGGTAATAGTGATAGTCAAAGTTACCAAAACAAGCGTGATCGTCATAGCAACTAAAAGTTCAGCCAAGGTAAAACCCTTTCGTCGAGTCGAGTGGCGGGTGGAAATAATCATAACAATAGGGACTTAGAGAAAACTAGCGACGAACTGTAAGATTCCGCGTGAACACCGGTTTGGTGAACTTCTCCGGATCGAACGCGTTGGTGAGGAAATCGTAGGAAACCGTGGGAAGGTTGAAAAACTGAGCTTCATAAGCAATGACAGCCTCGGGATATTCATCCGGAGTGGCTGCAAAATCTTCACCTGGATCGTAGGGATCTGTAATGACACCAATCTCTTCGGCCACCCGTAATCCCTCTCCCTCAAAGATTAATTGGGTCATTTTCACAAAGAAGACTCTTCCATCGACAGCACCCAGATCATCTTCCAGAAGCGGATCATCAACACGACGAACCATCGGCTGAATCACGTAATCCTCGCCAGCCAATTGGATCTCTCCTCTCTCAGTTGGCTCAAGCGTTCCGTCAATGCGTATTTCTGCCGGATTTCCACGATATTTATAAATCAATAGCGTATTCCCTTTTTCATGAGATTTGGAAATCCAATTCGTCGCCTTGTAAAATGGGTTGCTGAGATATCGTTTTTCATCATCACCCTCCCTGACGTTGGAAAGCTCTCTCTCAAGTGTCGTTTGAAGTCGACTGGCCTCATCAGCAGAAAGTGTTTTGCGAATTACCGTTGCAGCTGGTCCGAAGACCGCCAAAAAGCCGGTAATCAAAACAACCAGAATCCCCAACGCAATGACAGATTCTGCCAAGGTAAATCCTTGCAGGTAAGACTGTTTAAGATGCTTTTTCATACTGGAAAATAGTTCCGAAATTAGCCTTCGCTATCAATTTGGTCGATGTCTCTGATCATTGAAGTGCTTCCATTCCTCCAGATAACAAATCCCCCAATATTTCTCGTTTTCCCTAAAATCACTCTTTCCTCGTTGTTGGGACGAGCCCCGTTTTCAAACACGAAACTTGCACCTGGAGTGGTGCAAATCCCTTGGGAATTAAACTCGATATAGTAACAATCCGCAGAATCAGACGGATCGTTGGACAATTGGAACCTATCCTCGGACCACTCATCGCCGGTCGCGACTTCTTTCCTGCTACGCTCCGCACTGAAATATACCTGGTCGGGCAAAAACACCGGAACCCCGGATCGAGACCAAGTTTGGCTTTCGACACCTGTTTCAGGATTTATTTCGTGATAAACAACCATCATCAACCGGCGATAACGACTCCGCTCAACCGGATCGTCGTCATTCAGCTCCGAATGAATAATCAGCCTAGCAGTAGTCCCCTTCCCTTTAGCAATACTGCGGGCAGAACTCACGAGCCCCTCGGCCAAGGCGATTCCGGAAGTAATTCCCTGACCTTTACCAATTTTCGAAATTCCAACCGACGCCAGCGAGAGAAGAACGGCGATGATTGTCATCACGGCGAGTAGCTCGACAAGACTGAAGCCTTGCGAACCGATGCAGGTCCTAGATTTTGGTCTCAACATTTGTTAGTCAAGAGATCGGCCTTAAACGAAGAGAGAGCAAGCAAAAAATTGTAGTTACACTGTAAATCACTCCTCAAAATGACCGCCATGCTGGGCAGACATCCACTGCCAAGCTGTCTCCACCATTGAACGCACCTTCGTGTGCTGTGCCTCCCACTCAAGAACTTCCTTTGCTAATCCAGGATCCGCAACAAGTTGCGCCGGATCGCCCGGGCGCCGCTCCCCATACTTCACCGGCACCTTTCGCCCCGTAACTTCCTCCGCAATATCGATGATTTCTTTGACCGACACTCCAATTCCGGTCCCAAGATTGCAACGCACCGATTCTCCTCCGCCGGCAAGATGCTTCACCGCCGCAACATGGGCCGTCGCCAGATCTTCCACATGAATATAGTCCCGGATACAGGTTCCGTCGGGGGTCTCATAATCGGTCCCAAAAACCGTAAGGTGCTCAATCCCTCCCTGCGCCGCCTGAAGAACCAATGGAATAAGATGGGTCTCCGGATTGTGATCCTCTCCGATCTTGCCGTCCGACGAGCATCCACTTGCGTTGAAATAGCGCAGTGCAACACTCTTAAGGTTGAAAGCCTGATCACAATCCTCGAGGATCCACTCGACCATAAGCTTGCTCCTGCCATAGGGGTTAATCGGACTCTGGGGATGATCCTCGGTAAGAGGGATCCTCCGGGGTTCCCCATAAGTGGCGCAGGTTGAGGAAAAGACAAAAGCCTGACAATTAAACTCAGCCATCACACCAAGAAGAGTCAAAGGCTCCGCGGTATTGTTACGATAATACTTCAGCGGGTCGGTCACCGATTCCCCGACATAGGCAAAAGCCGCAAAGTGAATAACGGCCTCGAACTGGTGCTTCTTGAACAAGCGCCTCAAAAGCTCTCGATCACCCACTGCGCCCTCAACGAAAACCACCTCGTCATTAACAATGGCGCCACGATGCCCGTATACCAAATTATCAAGAACCACCACCTTGTAGCCCTCTGAGTTCAACAAGCGAACCGTATGCGATCCAATATATCCGGCTCCCCCGGCGACAAGAATTGACTGCGATCCCATGAATTGTTGTGGAGTCAATCAGTGCCCACTCTGACCGTCAACCACTGAGAAATTCTCTAGCGCAATTCCGCCACAATTTTCGATTGGTTTCGCATTCTCATTAAATCCTCCAAGGTCAGCAGTTTTGGAAAAAACCTTGGAATCGAGACCCAACCAATTAAGCCCCCAGCAAAATGTATCAAGTGGGCGATTTGAAACAATCCCGGCCCCAGCAGATCAACCAAGCCCCCTCCCAGATCACTGAGAAAGGGAATCCCCAATGAGGGCGTCGCCACAAAAAGAAGCGCGCTCGCAATCAAAATTCCCTTCGCCAGATTGTTGGCCGAAATCGGAACCAAAAGCATTTGTGAACCGGGAGAAAGGGCGAAATAAGCCAACAAAAGACCCATAATCCCTCCCGACGCTCCCACCAGAGGCTCTCTCGGCAGCCCGTCGAAAACGGCTTGAGCGGAAATATGAATTAATCCCGAACCAATACTCACCACCAAAAAGAGCACCAAGATCCGGGAACTGCTCAGGACGTGACTCAAGCGGGCACAACTGTAGTAAAATAAAATCACATTAAGAACGAGATGTCCCCAATTTCCATGAAGCCAAAAATACGTAAATAGCTGCCAGACTTGGCCGGACGAAACACCCTCCCAAGTCAGACCCAATTGGATATAGAGCAATCTCAACCCTCCTTCCGCTCCATCTGGAAAAACACCGCCTGTCGATACCACCACGATATGGACAATGATCATCACAACCGAACCGATCGTTGCACAATTGAATCCCAGCGCCTGAAGCAACACCCACTTTCCCTTTTCATCGTCCGATATATTCATGCTTCCCGTCCTAATGACCACTCAGTCGAAGATTTGCTCACAGAAATCCAAAACAATTATAGGCGTTTCCTTTTTTTGGGCCAATCAAAATAAATCTTGGGAAATTCTCGCGACTCGCGGCCAATCCTTTGGTTAACTCCACCGAAGATTCATGGGGGATACTGAGGATGCCAATGATGAAGACGTAGCTTGGATGGCCCGCATCGCAAAAGGCGACGACCAAGCCTTCCGTCTCCTCGTGGAAAAACATCAAGGCGCAGTCATTGGAACTGTGGCCAAAATGACCAACGGATCCGCTGATACCGAAGACATCGCCCAACAAGTCTTCCTCCGAATATGGAAATCAGCCAAACGCTACCAACCTACGGCTAAATTCACGACCTTCCTCTTCACCGTCACCCGAAATCTCGTTTTCAACGAAACGGCAAAGAAATCCCGACGAAAAGAATCCTCCATCGAAGAGCAAGAGGATGACTGGCATCGAACAGTCGCCTATTCAGACGAAACTTCCCAACCCGATCAAAAGCTCGCCCAATCGGAGATGAAAAAGGTCGTCGATAGCGCCATTGCCCGCCTTCCCGAAAAACAGAGGCTCGCTGTGATTCTTCGTCGCTACGAACAAATGCCCTACGAGAAAATGGCCAAAGTTCTGGAACTCTCGGTTCCCGCCGTGAAAAGCCAACTCTTCCGCGCTCGAAATAGCCTCCGCGAAATGCTCTCAGGATATCTCAAGGATTAGAAATCACCGGCTTTGGAGCATCGGTAATCGGGCCCCACGCCAATTCTCCCAAATCAATTTTCTGTATCTCATAAGCGTAGACTGCATCCTCATTTCGAGGATCAATCGTGACGGCCAGATCGATCAAACAGCGCGCAAGCAATCGATTCACATTTCCTTTCTGCTGGTAAAGAAATTCGGCACGCGTGACAAACAAGGTAGCCAATGTCTTGGGGCTGTATTGCGTCTCAAGAATTGTCGGTATCACCCCCTTCTCTAATTGGAATTTGAGAATCACCGCCCGCTTATTTCGAGGCGACAGATGCATAGCCAACGCCAGGGCCTTTCGGGCAAAGCCCAAGGAATCTTGATTCGCCTTCATCCGCACAATTTCATTCGCCGTATAAATGGCCAGATTAGTCGCATACGCATCCTTCTCCCGGTCGCTCATCCCAGCTTCCTTAAAAATACTTTCTCTTACAATCGGAGCCTTAAATTCAAAGGCACGCTTTTCCTGTGCCTTGAGAGTAAAACAAAAAAGGAAAAATAAGGACACTTGCCCAAACAAACGCATGACTGGTATTGTCCCCACGATGTCAACAAACGCAAGCGCCAAGGATGAACTCCGCTCTGCGATCAGATCATCGCTTACCAAAATCTCTTTGCCTGCATTGCAAGCTGCGTCCACCGGGATATCGCGTTCCATCATTCTTAAAAGCGGAACAAACTGTGCCCTTTTTTCCGGAACTACCCGCGAACCCCAACTCCTCTCCCTTCTCTCCAACCAAAATATCCAGTGGTTCCTCCCAAGAGTCACCGGGCTTGGGTCGATGACTTTCCACCAGGTCACCAGTCACTGTGATCTGACCATCGGAAAATTTGGCATTCTGGAACCCCTGCCATCCGCTCCCGAAATCACCCCAGACAACCTCGATACCATGATCTGCCCGGGAATCGCTTTTTCACTATCAGGAATACGACTTGGCCAGGGAGGTGGATACTACGACCGCTATCTCGCAAAGACCATCAAAGCTCGCCTGATAGGTGTGGCCTTCGACCTTCAAATTCAGGACATGCTCCCAAGCGACCCCCATGATATTGCCATGCACGAAATCATCTCGGAATCCCAACACCTTAGGATATCGAGTCCGGAACAACCAGATTGAAGCCCGGGATAGTTACCCTTACTTTCGCGCCATGTTCCGAAGTCCCAAAATAAGAACCATTCACCCGACTGTCTTTTCCGATAACGTGGTAGGAATTATAAGAGAATCGTTCTCCCGGAAGTAAAAACGGGTTTTCCCCAACGACGCCACTCCCTTCAACCACCATCATCTCTCCTGTCACATCCTTCAAAATCCACTTCCGTCCCCAAATGGTAAGAGCCTCATTCGAGTCGTTGATGATCGAGATAAAGTAAACAAAGGGGTATGGCCTCTCTTCAGGAGCCTCAAGATTCGGATTGTAGATCACCTCTTCAACCTCGACTCTTAGTCCTGAAATTTGCTGATACCCCTCTGGCACGGCAGCAGATTAGCAATCAGAGGGAACTCGGCAAGCCCATCTATCTTCAACTGAATTGGACAATCCCCTCTCTTCTCGTGCGATATCCTTTTCCCCTGTTCAGCTGCCCATCTTTCCTCAATCTCTTACTCCATATTCTTCGCTCGATTTCTCGTCCCACTTTTCGTCATTGGTCTCTCGCACTTTCTCTCAGCCGCCGCCGACTGGGAAAACAAGGCCACTTTCCGCAAAAACGAGGCGCTTCCAGCCGATTAGGAAGAATGACGTCCCGGGAAG
>PBTU01000182.1 GCA_002729295.1 Verrucomicrobiales bacterium
TCATCGGCACCATCGTTGATGCCAATGGCCTCATTCTCACCAAGGCGAGTGAGCTTGGACCCGACCTCACCGCCCGTTATAATGGCAAGACACATCCTGCCGTTCTCCTCTCGACCGACGAAAAAAGCGACCTCGCTCTCGTTGGCATCGAAGCTTCCAATATGCCGGTGATCCAGTGGCACGAGGATATTCCCTCCTCGGGCAGCCCACTGGCCGCACCAAAACTACTCAAGGAAACTACCTCTGAAATGCTCATCGAAGAATCCGCGCTTCTCGGGAACTTCATCGGCATTCAAAAATCAGGAACCCCCACCATTCATCAAACCAGCTCGGTCACCAGCCTGGGAGTCGTCACGGAACAGCTCGACAACGGCCTGCAAATCTCCGCCATCCGCTCCAAATCCTCCGCCAGCAAATCAGGCCTCACGGTTGGCGACACCATCGTCAATATTGACAAGACCAAAACCCCGACCCGATCCACCCTCACCAGTTTCCTTAACAACAAAGCTGTCGGTGACGAAGTTCAGGTCAACATCTCCCGCGGCGGCTCGACGCAGACTTTCGCTGTCACGCTGGAGTCCCCCGACCTGATGCCTCCGACCACTGGAATCTCGGCCAACTCGTCTATCCCCGTCATTCCCAGCGTCCGCCGAAGCCCTTTCCCCGACTGCCTTGTCCACACCATCTCTCTCAATGCTTGGGACTGCGGATCACCCCTTTACGATCAAAACGGCAAGGCTATCGGCCTCAACATCGCCTCGGTCTCAGCCGGGAAAACCCTCGCTCTCACACCCAGGGAAATCCGCACCGCTCTCGAGCGCCTCCTCACAAACTCCCGCCAATTTTAAGCCATGAAATTTCTCCTACCCTTTCTCTTTTCTCTCTCACTGGTATTGGGACAAACTCCCGAGGAACTCGACCGCACCCTCAAAAAACTCGCTCCCGACCTCGTTGCCTCCACTGTCGCCATCATGGTCGGACAAGGCTCTGGCTCCGGCGTCATCGTGACCGCCGATGGCCTTGTTATCACGGCCGCTCACGTCACATCGACCCCCGGAAAACAAATGAGCGTCCTCCTCTCCGATGGCCGCGAGCTTCCCGCCACCAGCCTCGGCGTCGATCACAATACCGATGGCGCCCTGCTCAAAATCAACGCTCCGGGACCATTTCCCTTTCGTCCCTACATCAAGGAAAAGAACTACGAAGTCGGTGAATTTGCCATCGCTACCGGCCACCCCGGCGGACCAATCGTCGGCCGCCCCAGTCCGATCCGTCTCGGACGTATTATCGAAGCTGGCACCAAAAGCGGATTCAACGACGCCATTACCACCACCGCGACCGTAATCTCCGGAGATTCGGGCGGCCCGCTCTACAATCTCAAAGGAGAGGTTATCGGCATCAACAGCAACATCGGCATGCCTTGGTCGGTAAACAAACACGTTCCCCTCCCCGCCATCGTCGAAAAATGGGACGAATTAATGAACAACGAAACCATCGGCGCAGCCCAGTCAATGACCCAGCAAACAGAATACTACTTCGACGAACCCTACGCTGGCCTACGCGAAAAATTTGAAGCCGCTCTTGAAAAAAATCCCGGGGATCCATTCGCTGCCGAACTCCTCAAACACCCTCGACTTCTCGACCCCCACCACATGCAGGATTTCCTCGACCGCATCACCAGCGAAGAAAAAGAGGGGGAAACTGTCGAAGAAATCCCGAAAGCACCGCGCTTTGGATTCACTCTCGATCTGACAGCTTCTTCTCCCAAAATCGCATCCATTCAATCAGGCGGCCCGGCTGAAAAAGCAGGACTCGCCAAGGGTGACGTCATCACCAGCGCCAATAACCAGGCCGTAAAAAGCCCTATCAGCCTCGCACTAAAGCTAAAAGCCAAAGCCCCGCTCACGCTTACCACTGCTAACAACAAAACAGCCACTCTTTCTCCCGAAGAAGTCCCCGCCCGACGCCACTTCCCGCAACCTATCGCAGGACTCATCTCAATGATGATCACCAACGGCTCCGGTAAACAACCGGCTTCAATCCAGAAATCCAACCTCGAATTCCTCACTTCACTGAACGTGCTCCAGCAAGCATTGAAAAATTCCGTTCTCGAAATCAAACGCGGCGATAAAACAGTCATTCATGCCACCGTCGTTTCCCCCACCGGACGCCTGGTCACCAAAGCATCCGAGCTTTCCAAACCGGAAGAACTCCTCGCTCACTTCAAGGGGAAAACCTACCCCATCACCATCATCGGCACTGATAAGGCAACCGACATCGCCTTGATCAGTATCAACGCCGACGGCCTGGTCTCCGTCCGATGGGAGGAGGACGAACCCTCACCCGCCACTCTGGTTTTCTCCCCGCTTCCCGATGATATGGCTTATGGCGTCGTAACCCAACCTGCCCGTTCCGCCCCCAAGAAAGGATTTGAGAAGAACGTCTCCTCAAAAGAACCAAGCGCATACCTTGGTGTCAGTTTCTCGCCCGAAACCACTTCCGCTATCATCTCGGGTGTCGATCTCGACAGCCCGGCTGATAAAATCGGGTTCCTCGAAGGCGACGAAGTAATCAAGATGAATGGAAAATCCATCGACACTTCCGAGGAACTCGGCGAGGCCATCTCCAAACACGGGCCCGGAGAAAAGATCACCATCGTTGTCAAACGCGGCGACAAGGAAATCAAGCTCAAACCAATCCTCGATGTTCGTCAGGCCAAAGCCATCGGAACCTTTGACCGAACAGCCGCCCGCCGGGACGATTCGCTATCATCTCTCAGCGGACGGGGCGGAAAACTCAGCAAGCGTCGCAACGACTTCCCCCGCACCCTTTACCACGACCAGGTCTTGAAACCACAAAACTGCGGCGCTCCCCTGATCAATCGCAAAGGAGAAGTCGTGGGACTCAATATCGCCCGTGCCCTTCGCCATCGTAGCCTCGCCATCCCCGCGAAGACGGTCAACGAAGTGGCGAAGAAGCTGCGAAGGTAATCATGTTGAAAGTCCTTTTACTTCTCCCTGGTCTTTTATGTGCCGCTCCCGAGTGGAGCGTCTGGCGCGGACCGGCGAGCGAAGGGAACTACGACCACGAAACGACTTGGAAACACGACTGGCTACCGACCGGACCAAAAACGCTCTGGCAGACCAAGGTCCACACCGGCTACTCCGGTATCGCGGTCAGTGAAGGGCGAGCCTACACTATCGGGAATTCCGAAGGCGAAGACCTCATTCAATGCCTCAACATCGATACCGGAAAAATCATCTGGAACGAAAAGTATCCTCAGGATCTCGTGCCGAAATATAATCCCGGCGGGCCCAATGCCCCACCCATTATCGAGGGTAAATGGCTCTATACTCTCAGCAAGCAAGGCCTCGTTTCCTGCCTCGACAAAGCAAGCGGAAAACCCAAGTGGCGTAACGATCTCGCCACCACTGCGATGGCACCCATGCCAACATGGGGATTTGCCTCCTGTCCTGTTCTCGTCGGGGAGCGACTCTTCCTCAACGTCAACGAATCGGGCGTCGCACTCGACAAGGAAACCGGAAAGCTCCTATGGAATTCTCCCCCCTCCCCCTGCGGATACGCTGCGGCCGTCCCATTCACCTGCCGCGACCGGGATGCCGCCGCGATCTTTGGCCACAAATCAATGCACGTCGTGTCCCAAGCCAGCGGCAAGGTTCTTTGGCAAGTGGATTGGCCCACGAAGTATGGCGAAAACTCCGCCGACCCGCTCATCATCGACAACAAACTGTATCTCTCCTCCTGGTGGGGCCAAGGAGCCGCTCTCTTCGACCCCAATAAAGATTCCACCAAGCCAATTTGGACGAACAAGGAATTTCAAAACCATATCCAACCACCTGTTCTCTTCGAAGGTCATCTCTATGGCTTCGACGGCCCCGTTCACAAAAAGAAAATCAAAGGCTTCCTCCGTTGCGTCAATTTCGCCACCGGAAAAACTGTTTGGAGCAAACCCGACCTCAAGGGCTCCCTCATCCTCTCCAATGGAAAACTCCTCATCCTCTCCAACGACGGCTCCATCATCGCGGCGAAGGCTCAAAGCGAGGAATACCAGGAACTAGCCCGTCATTCCGGACTTGGCAGACGCACCTGGAGTCCCCCTGTCCTTCATCAAGGCCGCCTCTACGTCCGCGATGCCGATGGCACCGCAACTTGTCTCGACCTGCGATAGCTACGAAGCTTGAAAAAGTCTCCGTGAACGATTTAAACACAAGGCTGCGTAAATTAATGCCAATGTCTCCTCTCAAAATTCTTCTCTCCCTCTCTCTTCTTGCTTCTGCATTCGCCGAACCTTTTCAGCCTAAGTTCTACGCCTTTCAAAACGGGGTCAACTTCAAGAACTCCGCAGCCACGCTCAAAGAGCTGGGCTTCGATGGCATCAGCCAGGTTCGAGCCCATCCCACCGGTTTGCCCAATCAAGTTCAGTCCTTCGAAGCAGCCGGACTAAAAGTCCTCAGCATCTATCTCAACGTCAACGATAAGCCCATTGAACCCGCCACCGTCCAAGCTCTCGCAAATCGTGACGCCCTCATTGAGCTCACCATTCAAAAAATGAGCCCGATGACCGTCGAGGCTGTTCGCCAAACCGCGGCAATGGCGAAAAACTTGAAGATCAAAGTCGCTCTCTATCCTCACCACGGGTTCGCCGTCGCCACCATGCCCCAGGCCATGGATCTCATCAAAAAGGTCAACCACCCCAATCTCGGCGTGATGTTCAACCTCTGCCATTTTCTGAAAAACGAAGATCCCAAAACTCTCGAAACAACGCTTGAAAAATCCGGCTCAAAACTCTTCGCAGTCAGCACATGCGGAGCTGATCTGGGGGGGGAAAGCTGGAACCAACTGATTCAGCCCCTGGACAAAGGCGATTTTCCCCAGGAACGGCTGTTCAGGGCTCTGAACAGCCTGAAATTCAGCGGCCCCGTCGGCTTGCAATGCTTCGCAGTTAAGGGCGACAAGCATGATAACCTTCAGAAATCCATGGCCGCCTGGAAGACGATTATTAGGAACTTAGCCAAGTAAGCACCTCGGCCCTTCATCGCTCAATTACCCCTTTGGGCCACTTCATCGAAATCAATTCGCACAAAAATCATGCCGTTTTATGAAGCCTGACTAACTTCCTATCTAGTTTTCATACTTCAGATCTCATCAATATCATACAGCTACGATCTGGGGGATTAATAACGTGTTCATCTGGTATTTTTCCAGCTATGAGCTTTTCGAAGAAAGCAGTCTTATGAAGTCCGCTCTGATTATTCCATGCCTCTTGCTCCCCTTGTTCGGCCAGGTTCGCATCAACGAATTCATGGCTTCCAACACCCGCTCGGTGCCTGACATCACCGATTTTGAGGACTATCCCGACTGGATTGAGCTCCACAACCCCGGGGCCTCCGCCGTTAGTCTCGACGGCTATTATTTAAGCGATAACCCAAGTGATCGATTCAAGTGGGCCATTCCCGCCGGCGCGTCGATTCCAGCTGGTGGATATCTAATAGTCATCGCCGATAGTCAGGATGCTGCTCCCGGCGAAGACTTTCCGCGCGGATACTGGCCGTGGAAGGATTTTACTGTCGAAAAATATCACACCAATTTTGGACTCTCCGCAGATGGTGAGTCTGTTGTTCTCACGCAAGCTGTCGGTGTCAACACCACCTCTTTCATTGCGGAAGCTGCCAATTGGAAATATCTCGACGACGGCTCGGCCCAGTCCACCCAATGGCGTGCCCGCACCTACAACGATGCTCCTTGGGCTTCCGGCCCCGCCCCCTTGGGATACGACAATGCCCCTGCCACTGAGATTTCCTTTGGCCCGGACAGTGGCTCCAAATACATCACCAGCTACTTCCGCCACACCTTCAACGTGGCAGATCCCACCATTTTCACAGGACTCACCCTGCGTCTCCTCGTTGACGATGGCGCCGTGATCTATCTCAATGGCGAAGAACTTCTCCGCCAAAACATGCCCTCCGGCACCATCACCTCAACGACCCGCGCCCTCGACTCAATCGGAGGAAGTGATGAGACTGATTTCGACACCTACCAGCTTCCCCCATCGCACCTTGTCGCCGGAGACAATGTCATCGCCGTGGAAGTTCACCAATCTTCCGCCAACAGTAGCGACCTTGGCTTTGATCTCTCATTCGAGGCCTCCTCGTTCACCAGCGTCAACACCATCGATTCGGTCACTTACGGCAACTCCGTTACCGACATTTCCTATGGCCGCGATCTCACCACTCCGACCACCTGGCAACATTTCGTCGAACCCACTCCAGGCGCAGCCAACACCACCAACACCGTCGCCAATATTCGCCTGACCAGTCTGTCAGCTTCCATCACTCCCACGGCCGGACTCTATACCAATCCGGAAAACATAGCCCTAAACACCCCGGCCGGAAACATTCACTACACTCTCGACGGAAGTGAACCCAATAGTAGCTCGCCGATTTACATGACGCCCATCGCCATTTCGACCACCACCATTGTGCGCGCCCGCGTCTTTGAATCCGGCAAAGTCCCCGGACCGATCGCCACATCAACCTACCTCTACGGAGAAATATTCAACGGTCTCCCCATCGTTTCGGTGGCCGCCGATCCCGAGACTCTCTTCGGCAATGATATCGGCATTTACGAAAATACTCACGAGCCTGTTACCTCTGGAATGAACGAAGTCTACAAGGGCAAGGACGCTCCTGGTCATGTGGAATTTTTCCCTCAAGACAGCAGTGAAGGGTTCGCTGTCAATGGCGGTATCCGTATCGGCGGTGAAAACAATTGGGGCAGCCATGACCAAAAAGCTCTTAACATCTCTCTGCGCGGAAAATACGGCGACGACAATCTCAAATACGACCTCTTTCCCGGCAGCGGAATTCCGAACCACTCGGCCTTCACCCTGAGGGAAGGTGGTGACGACTGGGACGACGCGATGCTCCGCGACGGCATGTGGAACTCCATCGCCGAGGGATACCTCAATGCTGAGACGACAAATTTCCGTCCCTCGGTTGTCTTTCTCAACGGGGCCTACTGGGGCGTCTACAATATTCGATCCCGATGGAACGAGGAATGGCTCTTCGAAAAATACGGCGTTAGTAACGGCGAGTATGACCATGTCGGATACGGCCACTTCACCAGTGACGACACCACCCTCGGAGCAGAGGAAGGCGAAATCACCGAGTGGGTGGAGCTTCTCGACTTCATCGACAACAACGACATCAACACGCCCGCCGACTGGGTATTTGTCGAATCCCGCGTCGATCTTGATAGCTTCATCGACTTCATCGTGAGCGAAAGCTTCGCCAACAACACCAGCTGGAAGCACAACCGGGAGTTTTGGAAAGCCCACGCTCCTGGAAGCAAGTGGCGCTGGTTCCTCCCCGACATGGATCGCACTTTCAAACTAGACGACATTGATGAAAACGAGTTCGATTCCATGCTCCGCAATGACGCTCTTCTTGACCGTATCAAAAACCAACCAAAATTCCGAGCCCGCCTCGCCCAACGATACGCGGCCCATATTTCCACCACCTTTAATCCCACCCGCATCGCGGCTATCGTCGACGGACTTGGAAATCTCATCACCCCGGAATTGGCCCGGCACGAGGACCGCTGGCCCGACAGTATCGACGCGGCCCAACAAGCTCGCAATCTTCAGGAAATTAAAGACTATACCACGCAACGATCCACAAGCGTGCATGCCGAAATTTCATCGGAGCTCGGCATCGGAACAGCGGTCGACATGACTCTTGCTGTGACCGGATCGGGATCCGTCCATCTTGCCGGAATCCCTCTGAGCCCCGGCGTCATTCCGATTTTCCCAAATCTGGATGCCACTCTCACTGCAATCCCCGCTCCAGGATTTCAGTTCGATTCTTGGGCTGGAATTTCGGGCGGAGAAACAACCACCCTGAATACCTCCGATGCCATCGCTATCACGGCCAACTTCATTCCTGCTTCCGGATCGGTCGTCGGAGGCACCTTGGCCTCCAATACGACCTTCACTCTCGCAGGATCCCCTTACACCATCGGCGATGATCTCATTGTAGCAGGTGGCACTACACTCACCGTTGACGCCGGAGTAGAGATCAGAGTTAAAGCAAAGCGCAACATTCGCGTCATAGGCACCCTTAATATTCAGGGGACACTCGGATCGGAAATCACGCTCAATGGTTGCAATGGACAAACTTGGGGAGGTGTCTCCTTCGAAGAACCCGTCACGACATCCTCTGTTGCTCACCTCATCATAAGAAATGCCTCCCGGGGCGCAGATCCCACCATCTACCCCGCTGCTATTTCCGGACTCAATGCCACCGTCAACCTTGACTTCATCGATCTCCGTGAATGCCGGGGACCACTCTTCTTCCGCGGTGGCTCGACCTACCTTCGCGACAGCGTCATCCACATCCCTATCACCGGGGATGGTATTAATATCAAAAAGGGCTACGCCGAAACCATCCGCACCACCTTCCTTGGCAACAACGCCGTGGACACCGATGCGATTGACTACGATGGTGTTACCAACGGAATCATTCGTGATTGCTTCATTTACAATTTCCAGGGCTTCAACAGCGACGGGATTGATACCGGCGAGCAATGCGTCAACGTCCTCATCGAAGGAAACGGAATTTATTTTAACTCAGATAAAGGCATCTCCGTCGGCCAAGGTTCCTCGGTCATCCTTCGCAAGAACCTCATAGTGGGCTGCCCCCAGGGAGTTGGGGTCAAAGACTTCGGCTCCACCATTGAAATCGACCAAAATACCTTCGTCGATTGCACTGAAGCCATCGCAGTTTTCGAAAAGAACTTCGGTAATGGCGGAGGCCACGCCACCGTGACCAACAACATTATTTTCGGCTCCGATATTCCGGTGTCGGCTGATTCCTTTTCCACGGTCATCTCAGATTACAACCTGAGCGATACTCTCGCCATCTCCGGAACGGGCAATCTTTTAGCCAACCCTCTGTTTGTCGATTCAGAAAGCCTCAACTTCCAGCTTCAACCCGGGTCACCCGCCATCGACACCGGAGATCCACTTCACGACCCCGACCCCGACACCACTCGTGCCGATATGGGCGCAGCTTATCTTTACCAGGCCAGCGACTACCCCTTCACGCTGGAACAAACCGTCGTAGTAAACGAAATCCTCTCCAACTCTGGGTCCAACCCGGATTGGATTGAGCTTCACAACCGAACCAATGCTCCCATCGACATCGGGGGATGGTTCTTAAGCGACAGTGCTACTGACCTTTCCAAATACCGTATCCCGGGCGCCACGATCATCCCAGCCAATGGTTTCCTGACCTACTATGAAGACCTCAACTTTGGAACTACCAGCCCCGACCCCAACCGCATCACCGGATTCGCACTCAGCGACGACGGCGAGACAGTCTACCTCAGCTCGGCCGAAAACGACCAACTCACCGACTATCGTTTCAAGGAGGACTTCGTCGCCTCCCTTCCAGGGGAGACACAGGGCTACCACTACAAGGACAGCAGCAATAGTTACAACTTCCTGCCACTTACCACTCCAACTCCTAACGCACCCAATGACGGACCACGTATCGGGCCTATCGTGATCTCGGAAATCATGTATCAACCTGCTGGCAACGACGATGCAGAATACCTCGAAATCCTCAATGTGAGCGACCAAGGAGTAACCTTATTCGATTCCGGCTCCAGCACGGCCTGGCAATTCACTTCCGGAATTGAATATGAATTCCCTGCCGAACTCACCGTGGCTCTCGCTCCTGGAGAGCGGCTCATTCTCGCGCAAAACCTCACCGCATTTAACAGCGAGTTTGCCGTGCCTGCAGGGACGCAATTATTGGAATGGACCACCGGGAAATTGTCCAACAGCGGTGAAGCGATTCAACTCGGACGCCCTGGCCCCCTTGATTCGAGCAACTTCGTCACTTACGTGCGGGTCGACCGCGTCAACTACGACGACGAAGCACCCTGGCTGACTCAACCCGACGGTGCGGGCCCGGCGCTCACCAAGATTGCAGAGAAAGAATACGGAAACGATTTCATCAACTGGACCTCCTCGACTGCCTCGCCCGGAGACATCGCTCCCGGAGATCGCTACAATGATTGGGCCTCGCTCAATGGCGTTTCTTATCAAGACGGTGACGATGATGGCGACGGGCTGACCAGTATAATGGAATATGCTTTGGGCACGAATCCCAATAGCGCGAACTTCATCCATCCACTCACTGTGACTCCCTCCGGCAGGAGCTATTCGTTGAAATACAATCTCAATCTCCTTCGCCCCGACGTTGACCTTGTGTTACAAAGCTCAACCAATCTTCAGGACTGGACTACTCTCACCACGACCCCCTCGATCATCAACGACACCGAGCACACGCGTGAGGCGAATCTTACAACGGGTGGTCCGAGGCGCTTCCACCGCCTTCAAGTCACCTTGAAGCCTTGAAGAGGAGGGGAAGAAAGGACCTTTAAGCTATCCACGCTGGCGAGCTAGCGCCCCTTCATGAAGATTTGCTTTCTCTCTCTGCGCGCCCGCGTTGTCTAGTTCAATCCAATCGGGATCTCCTTCGATAGCGGTAATATCCGGATAAGCCCGCACGTTCGACGCCATGATTTCATTGATTCCAATCTCGGCGAATCCTGACAAAAATGAGCCAATCCAAACAACGAAAACGACCTTCCATTTCGTCCGTCAAAAGCATGCCACGACAACAAATTCGTTAAAGAGCATTCCCCCGTTCCTCAAACTTTTAATACATTTCGAAAAGTCTCAACTCCCCCAGCACACTACTCTTCCGGAACAACCAAACGGTAATAACGATTCGCGTGCTCAATTCCCGGGGCCGAGTCAGTGCGCGGAGGACCGGCGTCGACCCATTGCAGGGTTGAGTTTGGACTCGAAATCACCTCCGGAATGAGTGTCCAATCCAATAGATTCGACGAGAATTCCACCTGATACACCTGATCCGGAATGACCTGCCATTCGACAGAAAAAGATCCGGTGGGAAACACATCCCGGCAATCAGTCGCCGCATCTCCAATTCGCAGAAGATAAAAGGCTGGTAACTGTGCCCTCCGAGTCACTGCAATGTAAAATTCATTGCCCAACTCACCCGGAATGGTCACTGAAGACTCTGAGCTCATCACCAGCTCTTGACTCAAGTTATACACCTCAATATTCAACGGGATTGGTTGACCACTCTGCGAGATAGACACCGTCCTCACATCCTCATCCGAAAAAATTATGCGGTAAAAATCAGGCAGATCATCTGAAACCCACCCCAAAGTTGACTCCCCCGCACTCACACTCATTGCAGCAGCCGGAACTGAATGAAAAGGATCTTCCAGTCCAGCATTCAAAATCATAAGAAGGTCATAAGGCACGATAAGTTCGTTGCTCAATTTAACGATCAAAGATGTATCGGAATCCGCGCGATACGTGAGAATTTGAGGGAGATCAAACCGGCTGTAAAACCCAATGGATAGAGGGTTTCCATTTTCAAAAACTTCAATCAAGGGATCATATTGATAGCAAGCAAGGGTGAACAACTCCCCCTTAGCCAGATCGACACGATAGTAATCATGCTGATCCGATTCAGGAACTGCTTGCAAATGATGATGCGCCAATGACACATGAAGCTCATAACGATCATTGTTCCCCATGGCACCATCCCCACCATCTCTACCCACTTCGATGAAATAGGTTCCAGGATTTCCCAGTTCAACATCAATAAACGAATCATTTTGAGACCCACTGCCTCTGGCACCGTCGCTGATTTCTGAATCATCGTTCTCGGCTATGAGATTCCCTTCGCTATCCCGGACCCGGACAAAACTGTCCAAGCTAAACGAGCGGTCAATATCGCAAATCAAGCGACTATTCGGAACACGGGATTTAAAGCGATAAAGATCTTTGGATCCATCCCCTCCTCCACCTCGCATACTGGTATGCGGCAAGATGGTGGAATCGAGGATATCGCTACTGGCCTCAAGGGACCACTCCGCCACATCAAGATCCTGGGCTTCTTCCAAAGTATTATTGGGCTCCAGATCAAACCAATCACTCCCCAGCCCTACCTGCCCGGAAACTGTCAACAACCGGGAACAACCGCCAACCTTCGTCCATCCATAGGCAATCGGATACGCGGTAGCTTCGCTGTCATTTTTTACTTGAGGCTCCATTAAGACATTAGTGGATAATTCAACTTGATAGGGAGCTAATGCTCCGTCCGTCGTTGCGATCGTCAAAAAATAATCGCCGGATTCCACGGCCGTGAAA
This sequence comes from Verrucomicrobiales bacterium, assembly GCA_002729295.1. GTDB lineage: Bacteria > Verrucomicrobiota > Verrucomicrobiia > Verrucomicrobiales > Akkermansiaceae > SW10. The sequence goes on from PBTU01000182.1 coordinate 12,278, forward strand.
GAAAGTCCGGTTTCCTCACCCACCACTCCGACTCTCAAGGGATCACGTCTTGGCGACTCCAACAAATAGGAAACCGGACCGCCCCCCGACTTCGACATGATCAAGCTCACCGCCTGATTTCTCTTAAATGTCATCTGATAGGAATCGCGAGAAAAGCCCTCGGCATTTAACAACTCCCCAATAAGACTGGCTTTCTGAATATTGGAGAACGGTCGCGACTCATCAGCAATGAGACGCCCGACCGAAGGTGGAGTCAATTCATCCTCTGGTGAAGAGATCGTAGCTACAAAGTCATAATCCCTCATTCTTGGATTCAAAATCTCAACAAAAAGCGATTGGTTCGAAGTCACAAAAAACCCGTCAATCAATGCAGTGAGTCCATTCACACCGGAACTGGAGGCCGCCAGCAATTCGCCCAAATTATTCCGCAATTTAATATCGAGCTGTTGGGCCTCGGCAGCCAATGAAAGACTCTCTCCAGCACCTAAATCAATCTGAAAAACTTCGATGGATTCTCCTGACTCTGATCGCAAGGTAATCGACCGATCATGGAATCCCGTGGGCATGAGACCTTGATCAATCAATTGGGCATTCGGAATTGATTCGTTTCCCACCTCGTCAAGAATCAGATTCAAATTCGCAGAAAAATCAAACGCCACTTCCTCGATTGTCAAAGGCTGTAACCTGACGAAATACCGTCCCGATTTTCCGGCAATCAATGAGACTCGATCAGACTCGCCATCGCCAAAAGAACGCTCTTGCAAGATCACTCCTTCGGGATCTTCAACTCTCGCCCGATATCGCCCCAAACCACTTGCCTCAAAATCAAAAAGCATGGCCTGCCCGCCAATCACCTCCAATGAATACACCCCACCCGGGTTGGGCGCAGACGATGCCAGCGTTCCGGATCGAGTTGATTCAAGAGCATTCGAAAGCGGAACATCTGAAGACGGCGAAAAGGGCTCCAAAGGAATAACCTGAGAGTATGCCACACCGTTTAATAAACAAACCAAAGCGATCAAAGATAATGAAACTCCCCTGAAAGGAGTCAATTGATTGGAATTGTTGGCAGTCATAAACATCCTTCTAAGGTTTTAAAGTTGCGTTGAGTCTGAAAAACCATCGCTCTCCTATCGGGAGGGAAATCTCCCGCACCTGAACCCTCCCGATAATCTCAGTCGGAGTAAGGTCAACTCCCTGCCAGGTCTCGAGGTCCAATGATCGTTCAATGAGCAAATCAA
>PBTU01000183.1 GCA_002729295.1 Verrucomicrobiales bacterium
CAGCCCCCGCTTTTCCCCGCCCGCGCCAAGCGCATCATCTTCCTGTTCATGTCCGGCGGTCCCAGCCATGTCGACAGCTTCGACTACAAACCGGATCTCATCAAAAGTAACGGCAAGGGCTTCGACTTTGTCGGCGTCCGTAAAACCACCTTCGGAAAAAAGAGCGAGCGCAAACTCCTCAAGCCACTCTGGGATTTCAAACAATACGGCGAATCCGGCCAGTGGGTCAGCGAACTCTTTCCCCACATCGGCAAGCACGTCGACGATCTTTGCTTCATTCACTCGATGCATACCGAAGGCGTTGCCCACGGCCCGTCGACACTTTTCCTGCACACCGGAGCGACCAACCTCGTCCGCCCCTCGATGGGCAGCTGGGTGACTTACGGACTGGGAACGGAAAACGAAAACCTTCCCGGCTTCGTCACCATCATGCCATCCTCCAGCAAAGGCGGACCGCGCAATTATTCGAACGCCTTCCTCCCCGCGATCCACCAGGGTACCTCGGTCGGACGGGCCGGACTCCCGGCTTCAAAAGCCACCATTCGCAACCTCAACAACACCCACCTCCCCCACGACGTCCAAAGTCGTCAGTTCAATTTCCTGCAGGAACTCAACCGCCAGCAAGCCGGTATAAAATCCGATCGTAATCTCGATGCAGCTATCGAATCATTTGATCTCGCCTTTCGCATGCAGATGAATGCCCCCGACATTCTCGATCTCTCCGATGAATCAAAATCGACCAAAGAGATGTATGGCATCGGAGAAAACTCCACCGACACCTACGGTCGACAATGCCTCATGGCACGCAGACTTGCCGAAAGCGGCGTGCGATTCATTCAGGTGAACTACGCTGATGAATCGGTGAATCCCAAGTGGGACCAACATTCCAACATGCCCAAGCACAAGGTCCATGCCGAGGCTACCGATCAACCGGTCGCGGCTCTCCTCCAGGACCTCAAACAACGCGGGCTTTTGGAAGACACCATCGTCTGGTGGGGCGGCGAATTCGGCCGCACGCCATTCTCGCAGGGAAAAGACGGACGGGACCACAACCCGCGCGGCTTTACCACTTGGCTCGCTGGTGGCGGAACCAAGCCCGGTTACGCCCACGGAGCAACCGACGAGATCGGCCACGAAGCGGTCAGCGGCCGCCTGCACATGCACGACCTTCACGCCACCATGCTCCACCTTCTCGGCCTGGACCACGAGCGCCTCACCTACAACTATGCAGGCCGCGACTTCCGCCTCACCGACGTATTTGGCAAGGTTGAATCCAAGCTCTTTGCCTAAACGCAAAACACCGCCCCATTCGGAGCGGCGTTTTAAAGCATAATTTTTATCCAGGCTGTCAAAGACCGCGATTATTTTTCGGAAAGCTTTTCCTTAACCTTCTCTTCGAGTTCGGCGTAGAGCGACTCATCAGCTTTCAGAGCGACTTTTGCTCCATCACGGCCTTGCGCGAGTTGGGCACCATCGTAGCTGAACCAACTGCCGCGCTTTTGCACGATGTCGAATTCTAAGGCGAGATCGAGGAGTGATCCAACATTGGATATCCCTTCGTTATACATGATGTCGAACTCGGCATCGCGGAAAGGAGGAGCAACTTTGTTCTTCACGATCTTAACCTTGGTGCGGTTGCCCTGAACCGTTCCATCCGTTGCTTTGATCTGGCCAATACGGCGAATATCAACACGAACAGAGGAGAAGAATTTCAAGGCGCGGCCACCGGGAGTGGTTTCGGGGCTGCCGAACATGACGCCAATCTTTTCACGGATCTGGTTGGTGAAGATGCAGGTGGTGCGGGCGCGGGAAATGAGGCCGGTGAGCTTCCGCATCGCGGCGCTCATGAGGCGGGCCTGCACGCCGACGGTGGAATCGCCGATCTCGCCGGCAAGTTCCTGCTTGGTAACAAGGGCAGCCACGGAATCGAGCACAACGACGTCGATGGCGTTCGAGCGAACGAGAGTTTCCACGATCTGAAGGGCTTCTTCACCGGAAGAGGGCTGTGAGACGAGAAGATCGTCGAGATTCACGCCCAACCGACGGGCGTACGAAGGATCGAGAGCATGCTCGACATCGATGAAGGCCGCGAGTCCCCCGCTCTTCTGGGCTTGGGCAATTGCGGTGAGGGTGAGCGTGGTTTTACCAGAAGATTCCGGTCCGAAGATCTCTACAATTCGTCCCCTAGGGAAGCCGCCGACTCCGAGAGCGCGGTCGATCAGGAGGTTTCCGGTTGGGATAGCTTCGACATCCATACTGGTGTCGTCGCCCAGGCGCATGATGGCGGCATCCCCGAAGTCTTTTTGAATCTGTGTAATGGCAAGATCGAGGTTCTTCTTACGGGCCACGGCCAACTTATCTTCGGCGGCGGAGGTGGGAGTGGTAGCCGCTTTGGCTTTCTTCTCGGACATGGCGGCAGTTTTAACGGTAGTAGTACTCATGACAATGTTTGGTGTAGGTAACTGCGTGGAACTTATTCTAATGAACAGTGTTCAATCAAGAAAAAAGTGTTCAAAAGATCACTTTTCTTAAAAATTGCGATTTAGGCGGCTTCCCGCACTCTTTCCATGGTGAAAAAAGGCATCCTCCTCATCCTTGGTCTTCAGGTCCTGCTTGCAGTCATTGTCGGCTGTATCTTCGTAAAAAATGGACGATTTGGTTCCGATGGACTGACTCTCTCCTTGAGCGAGGAGGACATTCGAGGGCGCTTGGGCAAGAAGTTCCCTAAAACAGAAAAACTCCTTGAGGTCATTCCCGTCCTCATCGAAGAGCCCAAGGTTGAATTTACCGAGGGGAGCAACCGGGTCCGCCTCTCCCTCGCCGCCCGTTTCGACATTCCCTTTTCCAAGAAATACGAGGCCTCCACCGTTTTCAGCGGAAGTATTCGCTACGAAACCTCCGACAAAACCCTCCGTCTAACAAACGCCGAGGTGGAAGGACTGACCGGTACTAAAATTCCAGATAAATTCGAAGATCCACTTAAAATGCTCATGACGCTGCTAGCAAAGAACTACCTCGAAGATATGGTTGTCCATGAGCTCAAGCCCAAGGACCTCACCTACAAAGCTGCGCGATGGCTTCTTAAGAAAGTCGAAGTCCGTGATCAGATGCTCGAGATTACCCTCGGACTGTAAGCCCGCAGTTGACACTTCCACGGTGGTCGGCTTAGTTCCCTCCCGAAATCATGGCTATCGAAAATACATTGATCCTCTTTAAGCCCGACGCCGTTCAGAAGAACCTCGTTGGTGCCGTCCTCGCCCGCTATCAAGCCGAAGGCTTCACTATTCGTGGCATTAAGATGATGTCCCTTTCCGACGAACTTCTCGCCGAACACTACTCGCACATCGCGGAGATGCCTTTCTTTCCTTCTGTGCGTAACTTCATGCAGGAAACTCCCGTCGTCGCTCTCGCACTCTCCGGAGACAATATCATCAGCCGCGTCCGTGACCTTCTCGGACCAACCGATTCCACCGAAGCCGCTCCGGGAACACTCCGTGGTGATTACGGCGACAAGACAGGCGACTCCAAGATGCGTAACATCTGCCACGCTTCCGATGGCCCCGAAGCCGCTGAAGCCGAGCTCAAGCGTTTCTTCAACGAAGGCGAACTCTTTGATCTCTAGGTCACCGACAAACGCCAAACAGTTACTAAAAAGGGTCGCCCCTCGTGGCGGCCTTTTTCATTATGGAATTCCACGCGGAAATGATCAGGCAGGCGCACAGCCCAGGCCAATACCTCCTCGGCTTCCTCCCCCCCCCCCGGATGGCCGGGATAACACACGCAGGTGATGACTCCCCCTGATCGCAACAATTCCAGGGAAATATTCAGGGCCTTCAAAGTGGATCGCGATCTGGTAATCATCCCCTGATCCGCTCCTGGAAAATAGCCAAGATTAAAGGTCACCGCGGAGACCTCTCCGGGAACAAAGTCCTTCATCCGGGTATGACTCGCTTCCACCAACTCACAACGCTCCATCACTCCGGCCTCTGTCAGTCGCCTCTGTGACGATTCGATGGCTTGATCCTGAATATCAAATCCAATCACCCGCCCTTCTTTTCCAACCAATCCGGCCAGAAAAAGAGCATCGTGGCCATTCCCCAAAGTTGCATCGACCGCCAGATCCCCTGATCGAAGAACGGAAGCTAGTTGTTCATGAGCGAGCATGGTGGCTCGTTTCATGGTCGGAAGGAAAAGGTGTAGTATGCCGTGGCGTCGAGCTCGGCGACGGGCATGCGACGCGGCTTGGTCTGACCGGCCCAGCTTTCTAGAAAAAGCACTTCCTTTCGCCCATCATTGAAGCCCACCAAAACCGAGGCATGCAGCGGCGATTCGGAATTTGGCAGGATTTTAAAATCCAGCGCTGGAAATTTAGATTCCCCACCGTCCTCTATGTCGCGCGAGATTCGCGTATGCAGACGATCCCGATCCTGCCCCCAACGTCGCCACACGATCACCGGCATTCCGGCTTGCAGAGAACGTCGTACCGTGGCGTGACTGTAGTCGCGTGACCGGTCCATCGAGAATCCGGCCTCCTTGGCCACAGCTTTGTAAATCCCCATCATATCCGACCCAGCAGCCGAGCCGGTGTTCTGAAATTTTCCGGCAACTGCGAGCCAGTCTTCGTCGAGGTTGAGCCCCAAATACCGAGCCACCATGGTGAGGGTATTCAACCCGCAATAAGGCCGGTAACCCTGCGGAACAATGGGCACCTCGTTGAGAATAACATCGCCGTTTTCGCTTCGCTGGGCTTTTTTGGCCAAGCCTCTCAGACGCGCGCTTGAGGAAATTTTCTCCGTCGATTGATCCAACCACGATCCCGGGATCTTTCCTTTCTTGCGAATCGACAACCTCAACAAACGATCCGGTGCCGAGAGCAACCTCACCGTCCGGTCATCTATTTGAAACTCCGTCATCTCAGCCCGCAACGCACGAGCGCGACCCCGTTGAATATCGCGCGCTTTTCCCGATCTCTTTTTCAATTCCTTCTCCAGCTTCTCTAGCCGATCTTGATAAAGTTCTTTGAATTCCGTCTGCCGAATAGTCACCAGACGTCGCATCTCTGCGATGGCCTCTTTACGACTGAGATTCTTTGGGACTTTTTCCTGTTGATAGTATCCAAAAAATGAACCGGCATCAGCGAAAGTTACTTGTAGTTCCTCCAGCTCTTCTCCCCGGCGGTTCGCTTTTACCAAAATGGTTTCTACCCCAAATATTTTTGGCCGGGCCATGAGATAGCTCTCCTCTAGGTAATCCGTGGCCACACCGGGAACCCAACGACCGGGGAGCACACCATCGTCACTCCACCCTGCCCCCGCGAGAAACTCTTCAGTCAGATCCTCGTCATCAAGCGGGCTATTGCTTACGCCTAGAACTCCGAGAATTGAATTGGGCAAAGCATGCACCACCCCAAAACACAGACAGAAAAAAACCACTAGTTTCATCCGCCTACCTAAAGGCCAGAACCTGATGGTTTCAACTGGAAAGTAAGATTTAGCTTATTCCTCCTCCTTTTCCTCGGGAGCATCCTTATTAATTCGCTCCAGGAGATTTCCGGTAATGTCGGTGGCATCCTTACAATAGGAAAGGATTGGAACTCCGGCGCCACTCGACCCCGAGAGGTCAAACACGAAGTCATATCCCTCGGCCTTGGCGACCTCCTGAATGATCGCGATGATCTCCTTGCGATGCTCAGCGAGCTCCATGTTGATTTTGTCAGTGAAAGCCGCTTGCTTCTGTCTTGCCCAGGCTACCCGCCCCTTTTGCAAATTATCCGCCTGCTGCTTCTTAAAGGATGCCTCACGGAAAATCTGGCTGCGCTGCTCGGCATTAACAGAGCTCCCTTCCCCGCTTTTACGCAGAGCCTCGGCTTCCTCGTTGAGAGCGGTGATCTCCTCGACTTTCTTCTTATCAAACTCCTTGAGGCGATCTTCGTATTGCTTGAAGGAATCTTGGGTCAGCTTCGTCTTGTAAAAACTATTCAGAAGCCTCTGCATATTCGCCGAAGCAATCTTATCGGGCTTACCCTCACTTTCCTGGGCGAGTGCAGCGGAGAAAATCATAGCAGCGCCCAAAAGAGCGGCAATTGGCTGGAAAAATTTCATCACGAGTAGGTTGGTTAAATATTAGTTCGTTTTCTTTTCTTCGGTCGTTTCCGCCGGAGACTCTTTGTTAAGAAGCTTAAGTAAATCATCGGTAAGGTCTACCTTTTCACGAGCAAAAAGTAAGAACGGGACTTGGGCCGTGGTCAAGCCAGAGCTATCGACAACATAGTCCACATCGGTCGAATCCTTGGCATGTGCAGCCACACTATTAACCACTTCGATCCGGATTTCGTTCATAATACTCCCCATTTTCTGATTTAAGGCTTTTCCCCGACGCTGGAGGAAATCATCCCGCTCCTTGCCCAAAGCCTTAATTTTGGCATCGTAAAGCTTCAACTTTTCCAGGCTGGCCCTCCGCTTGGCTTCCGCCAGTGATGGATCACGAAGCTCGGCATCCAACAGCTTCATCTCATCATTCATGGCCTTGATCGCCACGATTCGCTCCTGATCGTCCTTTTTGATTTCCTCGCGCTCGACATCCTCTTCAGCCAGGGCCGCTTTGGTTAAATGATACTCCGTCAGCAGCTTCGCCATGTTGACCGTGCCCAGCTTCATTTTGGGATCGGCACTCGCGGTCAACGGCAATAGAAGCAGGGCAGCGAAGGCGGCCAACGCCGTCAGTCGGTTCGAAAGTTGGTATCGTTTCATAATCAGTTGTTGAAAAATTGAATCACTTGATCGGCCTAGAGGAAGGTCTCATTCTCAACTGAGTTCATCCAGCTTCTTTTTCAGCTCACGCACTTCGGCGAGAAGTTTGGGAACGCGGGGCATCGCAGCCATCTTTTTTTGCTCGTCAGCCATTGGTCTCGCTGGCGAGCCCATGTAAACACCGGGCTTTTTCAGACTCTTCATCGCTGCTGCTCGGGTCGCGAGAACCACCTGATCGCCGATTTCGATATGGCCCACTACTCCCGCTTGGGCTGCCACGGTAACATAATTTCCTATTTTGGTGCTCCCTGCAATTCCACTCTGGGCCACAATCAAGGTATGCTTGCCAACTTTTACGTTATGGGCGATTTGCACGAGATTATCAATTTTGGTCCCCTCCCCAATCAAGGTTCGCCCAAACCTCGCCCGATCAATGCAGCTGTTAGCCCCGATTTCTACGTCATCCTCGAGTTCGACAATGCCAACCTGAGGAACTTTCTGATGGCGTCCCTCCACGAGCTCAAAACCATATCCATCAGAGCCGATCACCACGCCGGGTTGTAAGGTAACGCGATTCCCGAGAATGCACTCTTCCCGCACGGTCGCATTGGAATGGAGCAGGCAATCTTCTCCAATCACGGACTTTCGTCCCACCACGCAACCCGCTCCAATGACAGTGCCCTTACCGACTTTGGCCCCACTCTCAATCACCGCCCCTGCGCTAATCATCACCGCGGCCGGATCAATCTCCACATCGTCGGCAACATGAGCACCCGAAGAAATTCCGGGAACAAAGTGCCGCGCCGCTGCCTGGAAATGATCGATGATCTTACTGAAAGCGGCCGAGGGATTTTCCACCCTAATCAAGGCGCATCCGTCGGGCACCTCCCACTTCCCTTCGGCAACAAGCACCGCTCCAGCCCGAGTGTCCGGAAGTTGCGCTTGATAACGGGGATTTCCGAGAAAACTGATGTCATCCGGACCCGCTTCATCCAGAGAGGAGATCCCCGAAAATGAAACGACCCGCTGATCTTCGCAAGGAACACCAACGAGTTCGTGGAGTTGTTTCCAACTGAGGGACACTTGAAAAAAGGATTATTCGCCCTCCTTGGGATCTTCCGGAGCATCTTGATTAATCTCCTCCAAAAGAGAATCAGTCAGATCCGTGGTATCACGGGCATGCAACACAAAGGGAATTCCCTGATTACTGTTTCCCGACTGATCGAAAATGTAATCGTAGTTACCGGCTTTGGCTCGTTCGCTGACGGCGCGCTGGATTGTCACGAGAATAGCACGCATCTGCTTGGTCATCTTCTCACTCAGAGTGCGATTACGGCGCTCCAAAAATTCGGAACGCTCACGTTCCTTGTGGATACCGTCCTGACTCAGGTCACCGGCCTCCTGACGTAAATCCTGCCTTTTTTTCTCACCGAGCTCCTCGTCTTTCAACTGCTCACGGATCTTCTGCAGAGAATCGTCGATGTCGCGGATATCCTTGAGACGAAGGTTATTGTCTTTCTGAATGCGGGCGCGCTCGATATTGATGTCACGCTGGACCGAAGTGGTCTTGTGATACTCATTAAAGAGCCGCTCCATATCGACAGTGGCAATTTTAAGACGCTGGGCATTGGCTCCGCTATGGAGCATCAAAAAACCGGCAAGAAGGGCAAAGAAACGGATGTTCATAAATTATGTTAGTTCGGGGTCTTGGATGATTATGGTTTTGAGAAACTCAGGAGTCAATCACGCGATTGAATTTCCTAACGGTGAAAAACTAAGAGACCAGAGATGGCCTCCTCACCCAACTTGGCAAGGACCAAGCTTGAAAAAAATAGCCGGAGGGCACATGACTGTCCGCGATGATCCGCCGCTGCCACGATGTTTCCTCGGTTCGGGAAGCGCTTTCGACCGCTCCGCGTCCCCTCGCCCTCGTCCCTACAATGGGAGCGCTCCACGAAGGACACCTCGCCCTGCTCCATGCGGCGCGTGAAAAAGTCGGCCCCCGGGGCACGGCCGCGATCTCGATTTTCGTGAATCCAATCCAATTCGACCGCCCCGGGGACCTCTTTCACTACCCCCAAACTCTTGAAAATGACCTCGCCGCCTGCGAAGCCGAAGGCGTCGATCTCGCCTTCATCCCCCATGCCGACGAACTCTATCTCTCCGATCGCTCCATTCTCGTCACAGAATCCCGCCTCACCAAACACCTCTGCGGAGCCACCCGCCCCGGGCATTTCGAGGGCGTTCTCACCGTCGTCCTGAAATTGTTCAACATCCTCCAGCCCGACTGTGCCATTTTTGGCAAAAAAGACTTCCAGCAATTCGCCCTCATTAATCGTATGGTCCGCGATCTGGACATTCCGGTCGAAATTATCGGCCACCCGACTATCCGCGAACCCGACGGGCTCGCCCTTTCTTCCCGAAATCGTAAACTTACTCCAGAACACCGCGCCGACGCTCCACGCATCCAACGCGCTCTTTCCGCAGCCCGAGATCTCGTCCAGACCGGTGAACAATCTCCCGCAGTTTATCTCGACGCCGCAAAATCCCATCTTCTCAGCAACGCCCCGGCTGATTTTTCCATCGACTACCTCGAGCTCGTCGACTCGGTTTCCCTGCAACCCATCGCCAAGCTCACCGCTCCCGCCACTCTGGCAACGGCGTGTTTTTACGGCCCGGTTCGTCTGATCGATCATACTGAAATTGTCCCAATCATATTCTGATGACCCCCCCATGTGACATTCGCTCAAAAAAACTTCACACTTCTCCGCTTTCCCTCTCTCACTCCTGCAATCATAAATCACCCATGAAAATCGCTATTAATGGATTTGGCCGTATCGGCCGCCTCGTCCTCCGCGCCGCCTTCGACAATCCCGAGCTCGAATTCGTCCGACTCAACGACTCCAAGGCCAACGCCGAAACCGCCGCCCACCTCCTCGAATTCGACACCGTCCACGGCCGCTGGGATCGCGACATTTCCCGCACCGACGACAGCGTCCTCATCGACGACCAAGCTCTCGCCTACACCTCCGAGGACCATCCGTCCAAAGTCGACTGGTCTGGTATCGACATCGTCCTCGAATGCTCCGGAGCCTTCCGCGACACCCAAAGCCTCCAGACCTACCTCGACGCCGGCGTCAAAAAAGTCATCGTCGCCGCCCCCGTCAAAGAAGGTGTCCTCAACATCGTTATGGGCTGCAACGACGAGCTCTACAACCCCGCCACCGATCACATCATCACCAACGCCTCCTGCACCACTAATTGCATCGCGCCGGTCATCAAAGTGATCCACGAAACCTTCGGCCTCAAACACGGTATGCTCACCACCCTGCATGACCTCACCAACACCCAGACCATCGTCGACGCTCCGCACAAAGATCTCCGCCGCGCCCGCTCGGCCGTCAATTCACTCATCCCCACCACCACCGGATCGGCCACGGCCGTCACCATGATCTTCCCCGAACTTAAAGGCCGACTCAATGGCGTCGCTGTCCGGGTCCCACTCCTCAACGCCTCGCTCACTGATCTCGTTCTTGAACTGGAAAAAGAAGTCACCGTCGACGAAGTCAACGCCGCCCTCAAAGCCGCAGCCCAGGGCTCCTTAAAAGGCATCCTCGGCTACGAAGAAAAACCCCTCGTCTCCGCCGACTACACCAACGACTCCCGCTCCGGCATCATCGATGCCAAAAGCACCATGGTGGTCAACGGCACCCAACTTAAACTCCTCGTCTGGTACGACAACGAATGGGGCTACTCCGTCCGCATGGCCGAGTTAACCCAAAAAGTCGCCAGCTTTCTCAAGTAGCAAGAGCATCGACTAGTTGCTTTTAGCCCCATTTTCCCAACGAAAAAAGCTAATCGCTCAAAACAACTGCAAAGAGACAGCTCCCCACACCCCATCGCGCCAATACACCCCAAATGAATCAAAAGGCCTACGCCATCGTCACCGCCGCCTATTGGGTATTCACCCTCACCGACGGCGCTCTGCGTATGCTTGTGCTCCTGTATTTTCATGGGCAGGGCATGGACCCGGTCACCCTCGCCTTTCTTTTTCTCCTCTACGAATTCTGCGGCATCCTCACTAACCTGCTCGGCGGATGGTGGGCCTCCCGGACCGGCCTCAAGCGCACTCTCACCGGCGGACTTCTTTTACAAGTCGTCGCCCTCTCCACCCTCGCCTTCGTCAACCTCGACTGGATCCCCTGGTTGGTTATCGCCTACATCATGTTGACCCAGGCCCTCTCCGGCGTCGCCAAGGACCTCACCAAGATGTCCGCAAAGAGCGCGGTCAAAGTCCTTGCCCCCAAATTTACCTCCGGCGATCAACAGGAACGCGGCCTCATGAAGTGGGTCGCTGTCCTCACCGGCTCCAAAAACGCCCTCAAAGGAGTCGGATTTTTCCTCGGAGGATTCCTCCTCACCAACTTCGGATTCCAAGAAGCCCTCTGGGTCATGTCAGGTGCTCTTTTCGTCATCTTCCTCCTCGCCCAATTCGGAGTCATCGGCGACCTCGGCAAAAGCAAGAAGAAGGTCAAATTCACCGAACTCTTTTCCAAGTCTCCCGAAATCAATCGGCTCTCCGCCGCCCGCCTCTTCCTCTTCGCGGCCCGCGATGTCTGGTTCGTCGTCGGCCTCCCCGTCTTCCTCAAAGCACAGCTCGAATGGTCCTTCAACCAAGTCGGAGCCTTCATGGCCGCCTGGGTCATTGGCTACGGCATCGTCCAAGCCAGCGCGCCCAAGTTCGTCAAAAAAAGCGGAGCCGCCCACGCCTCGAAAGCCGCCTTCGTCTGGGGACTCATCCTCACCCTCATCGCCGTCGCCATCGCCCTTCTGGTTCAACTCGATCAATTCGTCATCTACGCCGTCCTCGGCGGCCTTATCATCTACGGCATCGTCTTCGCCATCAATTCCGCTCTCCATTCCTACCTCATCCTCGCCTTCACCGATGATGACCAAGTCTCGCTCAACGTCGGCTTCTATTACATGGCCAACGCCTGCGGCCGACTCCTCGGCACCCTCGCCTCCGGCCTCTCCTACCACTACGGCGGACTGCAAGCCTGCCTCTGGGTCAGCGCCGCCATGCTCGCCGTGGCTTCCTACATCACCATTCGACTTCCGCGCAATTCGTGAAAATCATCCATCGGGACTCCGACATCGTTGTCGTTGAAAAAGAAAGCGGTCTCCTCTCGGTCCCCGGACGGGGCCCCAAAAAAATCGACTCGGTCGTTCACCGCATTCGCCAACTCATCCCGGAGTGTATTTCCCACCCAGCCGCGCACCGTCTCGACATGGACACCTCCGGCCTCATGGTCCTCGGACTCACCGCCGAAGCCCATCGCCATCTCTCGATCCAATTTCAAGATCGCACTGTCGAAAAAAACTATCTCGCTCTCCTCGATGGAATCCTCGCCGAGGACGAGGGAACAATTACCCTTCCTTTCCGGCTCGATATCGGCAATCGCCCGTATCAAATCTACGACGAAGTCCACGGCAAGATCGGCACCACCGAGTGGAAGAAGGTCGGCATTGAAGACAATCAGACCCGCATCGCCTTCCACCCCATTACCGGACGCACCCACCAACTCCGCGTCCATTCGGCCCACCCCAAAGGCCTCGGCATCCCCATCGTAGGCGATAACCTCTACGGGAACAGCACTGGCTCCGGACAACTCAAACTCCATGCCGCCGACCTCGCCTTCACCCATCCCACCAAGGGTGAAGCCCTCAGCTTCTCCACCCCGCCACCATTCTAGTCGCGCCTTGCCGAGGAAAAGACCGCGATTTAACCTGCGCCAAAATCGTGTGACACCTTGTCCTACCATGCGTCAATTTGTGTCAAATTTTCACTATGGTCTACCCCCACGAATATCTAAAAATCTTTTATCCATCAGCATTCCAGCCGGTTTCCCACCACTTGGCCCACAAGCTGCCATAGAAAGCAGATGTTAACCAAAAAAAATAACCTAAGATGACTGTGACAAACCGAATCCCAAACCGCCTCTTCGGAAATCTCGAAGAAGTATTCAATCAGGCCTTCCGCAACTTCGGACCAAACCCCGTCTCCCGCGTCCCTGACTCATACCGCTACGAGACAGACGAGCACTATCGCCTCCGCCTCGATCTTCCCGGCTTCGCCAAAGAGGACATCAACCTCACTGTCGAAGACGGCCAGCTCAAGATCAGTGCGAAAACCGAGAGCGAAGACGCCCTCTGCTCTGATTTTGATCGCGTGTTTTATCTTCCCGATGACGCCAACGCCCAGGAAGTGACCGCCAAACTCGAACACGGCGTACTCGACCTCGTGATCAACAAAGTGGCCGAAAGCGCGCCCGCTGTCCGAACCATCGAAATCAAGTAACCAGCCAGAATCATGAACGAAATCATTACAAACGAATCAACCGTAACCTCGAGACCTCAATTCAAAACCCGCAAGACCGATGCGGGAATCGATCTCACCGTCGCTCTTCCCGGAGTGACCAAAAACAAGCTCGGCGTCAATGCGGAGGGACAACTCCTCACCATCACTGGTGAGCGAAGAAATCCCGGGGAAGTCGACTCCCACGAAGCACGACGCTACGAACTGAAACTGCAACTTCACGAGGACTTAGACACCAACAAGATCACCGCGAAATACCAAAACGGCGTGCTCACTCTGGGTCTTCAAAAGCGAGAGGAACTCGCTCCCAGGAAAATCAACATCCTAGCGAATTAAAATTTGAGTGTGTGTGAGGAGAGCGGCGGTCCCCAAAGGGGTCGCCGTTTTGCTATCCCTTGCTCGCCACGGGAGGATTCGCTTTGATAAATTTCACGATCTCATCGACCTCATCACTCAGGTAAAGATACCTCTCGTAATCCCTTCCCTCCGCCAGGTTTTTGAGACACTCCCAGAGCATCGTGTCCCCGGTATACCTCTTCTCTCCCAAAAACACCATCGGGCTGATCTCCCCAAAGGTCGCGTAATGGTTCTGACACGCATCCTGAAATATCTCTTGCGTCGTTCCACCACTGCCCGACGCAAAGACGATTCCGTGCCTCGCGATCGCTAGCAGACCGTCTTCACGAATGCTGTTGGAAAAATACTTCGCGACATGCGCCGAGAATAAATTCGTGGGCTCATGCCCGTAAAACCACGTCGGCACCGCCAGACTGGAATACCCGGTTGGATATTGATCAATCACCTTCTGCGCCGCCTCAACATACCCCTTGCTGTCATACTTGGGTGAGGCCTCTAGCGATTTCAAAACCGTATCCAACTCCTCCTTCGTCAGGTCTGCCAAGTAAGCCCCTAAATTTGCCGCCTCCATGATTCCGGGACCACCGCCACTCGCAATAAAGTATCCCTCCTTCGTCAGTCGACGCGTCAAATGCGCCACCTTTTTAAAAGACTCGTCATCACGCCCCGTCCCGTGTCCTCCCATCACCGCGACCACGCGCTTCCTCCCATCCTTTTCAATCCGCCCCTCAAGCAAATCGGTGAGCCCGTCGTCAATGGCATGATCGTGCAATCGCTCCGCCAGAGCTTCCACGATATCAGGATCCTTCTTCCCGTGCTTCACAAAGTGATCAAAGATCTCTTTATCCACACTCCGGTCTTCCTCCTTGGTCCAACCCTCCATCAATTCCTCCCTCGTATACAACTCCGGCCGATAAGGATTAAAAGGCAGGTCCTTGAACCCCGGAAAAACCAAGGCGCCCCTCCCCTGCAAATCACAAATCGAAAGATCCTCCGGAAACTGACATCCCAGAAAGATTGCTCCGTCACACTCCAACCCCTCCCAATCAATCCCCGCCTCCCGCAAATCCAGACCCTGCACCACCGAGCAGTTCAAATTCACCACTCCGCCCTCCAGCCGCTTCAAGGAATCAATCTCACGAAAAATCGAACATTTCATGCCAACAACCTAAGTCAGCAAATCCCGGACTTCCAGCCCAACAAAGATTCAGGCAGACGAGCGGACAGAAAATCACCCAATCACTGACTCTTTCAACACCCCTACATACGGCAGGTTCCGATACTTCCCATCGTAATCCAAACCATACCCTACCACAAACTCATCTCCGATTTCAAAAGCCGAATAGTCCGCCTCTCCCTCCGCCGCTCTCTCCTTATCCTTCGTCAGCAAGACACAAGTCTTCACTTTCCGCGCACCCATCTCATAAAGCTTCTCCGACACCGCCGCCAAGGTTCGCCCGGTATCTAAAATATCATCCAGCACCAAAACGCTCCGTCCCTTAACCTCGGGAAGCTTAACATCCAAAAAATCTACCTGCCCCGAACTCTCCGTCCCCCCATGATAGCTCGCTACATTCAAGCACTCGATCTCCAGCCGCAAGGGCACCCGCCGCAACAGGTCCGCCATAAACACCAAAGCCCCCTTCAAAATTCCCACCACCTGCAAGGAATCCTCCTTCGCAAAGTCCGACCGAATCCGCTCCGCAATCACATCCAACCGCCGCTCGATCACTTCCTCCGCAATCAAGACCTTCTCAATATCCTCGTTCATGCCCCCAATCTTGCGAAGCCCCTGCGATCTGTCCAAGAAAAATCCTACTGTCGAAACTCCGCCTCCACCATCTTCTCGTCGAGTTCCTCCCATTCGCCCGCCAACTCCCTCAAGACCTCCGGTTTCGGTCCCTTCGGCATCTCCTTCCCGGCCGCCGCAAAGGTCGTCGCAAACAAATCCGACGCTGCAGATCCTCGATATGCTCGATCATTCATACTTGGGCACTTCCGAACTAGACAAAGCGCGATTACACTTAAATATATCCTCCAGAAATGGCCCGGGAATATCAAAAATTTGCCTCTTTCTTCTTCGCCCTCCTACCCGTCTCATTGGGAGCCGGGGAGCGCATTGATTTCAACGACCAGATCCGCCCGCTTCTCTCGGACCGCTGCTTTGTCTGCCACGGCTTTGATGCCAACACCCGCGAGGCCGATCTTCGCCTCGACACGCCAGAGGGCGCTCTCACCGAAGACAAGCACGGCATCACGCCCATCGTTCCGGGCGACGCGTTGGGCTCCGAGGTCTGGCTGCGCATCATTTCGGAGGACCCCGATGAGGTCATGCCGCCGCCCGACTCACTCCGTCAGCTCTCCGACGCCGACAAGGCCCTGATCAAACGCTGGATCGATCAAGGCGCCGAATACGAACCGCACTGGACTTTCGTCAAAGTCGAGAAACCCAAAACCGAACTCGCCAACGGACATCCCATCGACCAGATCGTTTCGGAAAAGCTCAAACAGGAAGAACTTGAACTCTCTCCCCCCGCCGATCCCCGCACGCTGGTGCGACGTCTTTCCTTCGACCTCCGCGGGCTTCCGCCGACGCCCGAAGAAGTCGAAAAATTCGTCAGCAATCCCAACGATGAATCCTGGCGCGCTCTTGTCGAACATTACCTCGCCGATCCCTCCTTCGGTGAGCGCATGGCCTGGCCATGGCTCGAAGCGGCACGCTACGCCGACTCCAATGGTTTTCAGGGAGACCGCGAACGCACGATGTGGCCCTGGCGCGACTGGGTGATCGAAGCCTTTAACAAGAACCTCCCCTACGATGACTTCACCGTCTGGCAAATCGCCGGCGACCTTCTTCCAAACGCCACCTTCGAACAAAAACTCGCTACGGGCTTTCTTCGCAATCACGCCATCAATGGTGAGGGGGGCAGCATCCCGGAAGAGAACCGCGTCAACTACGTCTTCGACATGGCCGAAACCGTCGGCACCGTTTGGATGGGCCTGACCTTCAACTGCTGCCGCTGCCACGATCACAAATACGACCCTCTCTCCCAAAAAGAATATTATGGCCTCAACGCCTTCTTTAACCAGACCCCCGTCAACGGTGGAGGCGGTGATCCACAAACCAAACCCGTTCTCCCCGTGGCTTCCGGCGCACAGAAGGAGGAGGAAGAAAAACTCGGAAATCAACTCGAAGACATTCGCAAGCAACTTTCCGGAACTAAAAAACAACCCAGCGGAGATCAGAAAAAATGGGAAAACACCCAACTCGCCACTCACAAATCTCCGTGGTCCATCCTCCACGTTAAATCCGCGAAGTCAGCCAAGGGCCAAAAAATCACCACTCTCGAAAATGGCACTCTCCTCGCCACTGGAGCCAATCCCCCCAACGACGACTACACCATCGAACTCTCGCTCAACGAAGCTCCCCTCACCGGCATTCTCCTCAAGGCCCTTCGCCATCCCGACATGACCAAGGAAGGCATCGCCCGATCCGATAGCGGAAACTTCGTCCTAACCGAATTCAATCTCGCACTCCGTTCCACCGATGAGACAACCAAACCCGTCAAGATTAAGAAAGTCCAGGCCACTTTCGAACAAGGAAGCTTAAAGATTGCCGGAGTTCTCGATAAAAACCCCGCCAGCGGCTGGGCGATCCTAAATAACAACGCCATCCCCACCGACCACGCCGCCGTCTTCGAATTCGAGCATACCCTCCAACCTGCTCCCGGCGACACCCTCGTCGCCACTCTCAAACACGAATCAAAACACGCGAGACACAACCTCGGGCATTTCAGCATCGAGGGAACAAGCCAAACCGCTCCAACTCTCCCTGAAGATCAAAGTCTCATCAACGCCCTAAGAACGCCTTCCGAACGCCGCACCAAAGCCCAACATCAACTCGTCAATGACAGCTACGGAGACGGCAATCCCCAATTCGCGGAATTGCAAAAGAGGGAAGCCGCCGCAAAGAAGAAGCTCGACGACCTCCGCAACCGACTTTCCAAGGTCATGATCATGGAAGACCAACCCGGGAAACGAAAAACCTACATCCTCGCCATCGGTTCCTACGAGCAACGCGGCGAAGAAGTGGAAGCCCATACCCCCGCTGTCCTTCCTCCGATCAAGTCCGACAAAACGCCCAACCGCCTCGACCTTGCCAAGTGGCTCGTCTCTCCCGACCACCCGCTGACCTCCCGCGTCACCGTCAATCGACTCTGGCAGAAATTCTTCGGCATCGGCCTCGTCAAGAGCCCGGAGGACTTTGGCGTGCAAAGCGAGATCCCCGTGCACCCCAAGCTCCTCGACTGGCTCGCTGCCGACTTCATGGAGCACAACTGGGACTACAAGCACCTCGTCCGCACCATCGTCACCAGCCGCACTTATCGTCAGTCGTCCAGTGTCTCATCGCTCCAACTCGAACGCGATCCCAACAACCGCCTCCTCGCCCGTGGAGCTCGTCTTCGCCTTTCGTCCTGGATGATTCGCGACCAAGCCCTCGCCGCCAGTGGCAATCTCGTCAGCACCATCGGCGGATCCCCCGTCAAACCCTGGCAGCCAACCGGGCTCTGGTCCGAGGTCACCTTCGGCAAAAAGAAATACGCACCCGACTCCGGAGAAAAACTCCGCCGTCGCAGCCTTTATACCTTCTGGCGGCGTATCAGCGCGCCACCTATGTTCTTCGACACCGCAAAGCGCGAAATGTGTGAAGTCGGCACCACTCTCACCAACAGCCCACTCCACGCACTCGCTATTCTCAACGATCCTCACTATGCCGAAGCCGCCCGTGCATTGGTGAACCGAGCCGCCAAGGAATCGTCCACCGATCCC
>PBTU01000184.1 GCA_002729295.1 Verrucomicrobiales bacterium
CGGCCAAGGCTCCGATCCCTGGGTCGTCTGGATGGGCTTCAATGCCCCGCACACTCCCTTCCATGATCCACCCGCCAACCTCGCTCCCTCCGGCAGCTACTCTACCTCCGGAAATAGCAATAAAGACCTCTATATTCGCAGTCTCGAAGCACTCGATACCGAAATCGCCCGTCTTCTCACCTCAGTCGATTTGAGTAAAACCAATATCATTATCATCGGCGACAACGGAACACCCGGACAGGTCGATCAAGCTCCCGCCGGTGGCATCGCCGGAGCCAAGGGCTCCCTCAATGAAGGAGGAATCCACGTTCCCTTCTTCGCCATCGGACCCGACATTCTGCAAATCGGAACTAGCGACAAGCTCGTCCATGTCGCCGATCTTTTCTCCACCGTCCTCGATCTCACCAACGTCGAAATTCCCGCAGGGATCGATCATCATTCTGATTCCCTCGTCCCTATCTTCAACGGCACCGACACTACCGACCGATGCATCATCGCCGAAGTCTTCGGCCAGAATGAAAACGACGGGCGTTCCCTCATCATGGACGACTGGCCGAACTACAAACTCATCTCCACACAAGATGTCTCCGACCCCGACGATACTCCAGTCTACCAAATGTATCTCTTGGGCGCCAACGGCGTCGAAGCCTCAACTCTCACCACCCCGCCCAACTCTGGCGATGCCCACGAAGCGGCCTACCTCGCTCTCCTCGCCAAAGACCAATCACTTGCCCCCGACTCCAGTGGTGATGGAGAAATCGTAAACATCGATCTGCCTGCGAACGCTCCTCCACTCATCAATAACAACAACGGCAACATCGTCCGTCCCAATGGGATCACCATTGGCGGAGTCGCCGCGACCTGGGACACCGGCAATATCACCGATGGCGGAACGACCACCTCCGCCGCTCGCGTCGATGAATCAGGAGACCCCGACCGATTCTCTGTCGTCGCTGATTTCGATGTCGCCGCCTCCGGCCTCAACAGCGGACAATCCTACGACATCATCGTTTCATTCCCCGGCGCCGGCGGCACAAGCCGCCTCTTCACTGCGACGAATCAATTCTTCGTTCCTTAGGAAATTCCAGACTCACCCCGCAGAGCTGTCTTAAGGTGATCAAGCGAGGGAGAGGACGGATTTGACGAATCTGATGATTGGGTCATCCTTGATTGGCGCTCGACAATGTTCGAGTAATCGCGCCACGCGCCGGGACTCATGCTCCCTCAATAGAAGTCTTGTCAGGATTGATGATTAATCCATCAGAAGACGACGTATTAAAGGGCCTCACAAACTCTCATGAAACAATCCGACACGCCCAGCAACCCATCACGCCGCAAGTTTCTTAGCAAGTCCGCATCTTCGACATTTGGGTTCTCCTTCATCCCGGCCTACCTCACCAGCGCACGGGCCCAGAACAATCCCAAGAAGCCACCTAGCCAGCGGCTCAACCTCGGATGCATTGGCGTCGGAGGCCGGGGAGTCTCTGTCGTTGGCGGGCATTGTAACAAAGGCAACGCCACGCCGATCGCTCTTTGTGATGTCGATTTTAAGCGAGGCGGCCCCACCGTCAAAAAGTATCCCGAAGTCAAACAATTCAACGACTTCCGGGAAATGTTCGATCAAATGGGCAAGGATATTGACGCCGTTACCGTGGCCACTCCCGACCACACGCACTTCACTGCGGCCATTCAGGCGATGTCACTCGGCAAGCACGTCTATGTCGAGAAACCTCTGACGCATACTTTCGAAGAGGCGGAGATCCTCATGCGCGCCGAGAAGAAATTCAAAGTCGTTACCCAAATGGGCAATCAGGGTCACACTTCGGGTGGCTCGGAACAATTCAAGAGCATGGTTGCCGGCGGAGTAGTCGACGACATTGTGAAAATCGAAGCTTGGAAAAGCCCCGGTCTATGGTTCATGGAGGCCGGCAAACGCATCAAAGGATTTCCCAAAGCCGAGCCCATTCCCGAGTCACTCAAGACCTGGGATCTATGGTGTGGCCCGCAGGAAGTGAAGGACTTCAGTAGCTTATTCCACACCTTCAACTGGCGCGGCTTCCATCTCTATGGCGGCGGCATGTTCGGCGATTGGGGATGCCACATCATCGATTTCCTCCACAACTATCTGAAGCTTGGCTACCCGACCGAAATCAATCCCACCGCTCTCGCCGACCACAACCAAATCAGCTTCCCGCTCAGCTCGCACATCAATCTTAAATTCCCCGCCCGCGGCGACAAGCTCCCTGCCGTCGATTTGATGTGGAAAGCCGGAGGCGACTATACCTCAACCGTCGATAAAAAATATCTTGATCCCAAATCCAAGAAAGCGCCCAACCTCGGAGGCGCCGGAACCCTCGCTCATCGCAAGCAAGGGGACTATCTCGTTCACCGTAATTCCCACAGCGGTCACTCAAAAATCATCTCCGCGTCAAAGCGTGATGACCTCAAGGATGCCATGAATTCCCAAGGACCGAAATTCGATCACATGGAAAGTTTCGTGCAGGCTTGTATGGGCAACGGAAAAACCGACTCACCTTTCAGCGTCGCGGCCCCTCTCACGCAAGTCCTTACTCTCGGTGTCGTCGCGGAGTTCCTCAACGTGAAACTGAAATTTGATCCCAAGACCAAAAAGTTCATCGGCAACGACGAGGCCAACGCCCTCCTCTCCGGCCCCGCGCCGCGCAAAGAATGGGCCGGGCACTACAAGCTGGCCTGAAAATTCCCAACCACGAACCTGGCGAAACCTGCGAAAACCTTCAGGCCTTCGTATGTTTCGTCTTTTTCGTAGTTCCTATTTCCGCTTTCCCTCCGGCTTCTTTTTCACCGGCAGCTTCTTGTCTTCAATCCGGATCGTCCGGTCGAAGTAAACTCCGTAGGGCTGGTAATTGTTGTAGGGCACCGCCTTGCGCTTCCACTTGTCCAACTCCTCGTCATAGCGCTTCCGCATTTGATAAAGCGCAGCAGACTTCTGAGGATTATCCGCTTCATTCTTCAGCTCCAGCGGATCGTTTTTGAGATCATAAAATTCCTCAGTCGGTTTCATGGTCTCATCGCCATACCACCAATAGGTGTATTTCTGGTTCTCCGTCACGCAAGTCAGGCTGTGAGCGGCAAGCGGCCCCCAAACGTTGATAAACGCCAGCTGCTTATGACCACCGGCTTTTGGATCATCGAGGGTTTTAAGCAAACTTTTGCCATCCATATTTTTAGGAACCGGCAATCCGGCAATCTCCAACATTGTCGGAGCAAAATCGATGTTCCCGGTGAGCTTGCCGCACCGAAGTCCTTTTCCCGCAGTCTTACTCCGCGGATCAAAAATCATCAAAGGCACTCGCGAGGATTCCTCCATCGGTAAAACCTTAGAGCCGTAGCCATGTGAGCCACAAATGAAGCCGTTGTCGCTAGTGTAAATGATGACGGTATTATCCGCGATACCTTGCGCTTCCACCTCCTTGCGAATCATTCCCAGAGCCACGTCAATGGCGTGAACCTGCTGGTGATAGGTCGCCATCACTTTATCGTAATCCTTATCGTAATCCCACGACTCGAAGCGTTCGTACTGCCGGCCAACTTTGCCCTGCGGCGCCATATGTTTACCAAACTCCCGACCGTAGTTCGCGGGCTTAGTGAATTTCTTGCCCGCATAGACGTGATCAAAACGCGGATCTGGCGTCGCCGGTTTATGCGGAGCTTTAAAGCTAACAGAGAGACAGAAGGGCTTCTTCTGCTTCACCGAATCACGAATGACATCCCGACCAAAGGCTCCGTATGACAAAGTTGAATGCGGAAACTCCTCGGCGTATTTCTTCACCGATTTATTTTTCGCCGTGGCATAATTCGTCTGCCCAGGACCTCCGCCCCAAAAATCAAAGTCGTCTTCGCAAAGCCCCTTCCCCTGCACCACAAGACCAAACTTCCCCGCAAAAGCCGTGAGGTATCCCGCTGAGCGCAGCAACTTGGGATAGGACTTTTCCCAGACCTCCGCATGCATGTTCCCGTGCTCGAAATTGCAACCCGTCTTGTATTCATACATTCCGGTGAAGACATTGGCCCGACTCGCCATGCAAATTGCGGTTGTGTTGTAGTGCCGATCAAAGATCAACCCGTCCGCTGCTAGCTTGTCCATATTCGGAGTCACAACATCCTTGTTGCCGTATGCCCCCACCGAGTAGGTGCTCTGGTCATCGGCGAAGAGGAAAATGATATTAGGCCGTTTCTCCTCCGCCCAAAGTGAGCAGGGAGCTAAAACGCAAAAAAGCAGCAAGCGGGAAAAGTGAGCCATCCCAACAGTCCATATTTAGATTTAAGAGACAGTGCAAGATTTCACTCCTGCTCAACCCGCAACCGGACAAACCAGCGCGAGTCCGCAGCTGGCGGTAGCCTGAGACACACCGTGATCAATTCTGGTCCGTCACTATTATCAACCTGACAACTTCCATCCCGCATTCTCCCGATCCCCCAAAACTTGCATTCTTCCAAAATTTCAGACAAACAAGCTTCCGATCAACGTATTCATGAACCCATGACTTTAAAATCACTCCTCGCACTCATGACCTCCGCCAGCCTCCTAGCCGCCGCGCCTCTCGTTTACGAAGGCACCGAAGGCCCCGGAAAAGGCAAGCACATCGTCTTCATTGCCAACGACCATGAATACCGTTCGGAGGAAACGTGCCCCCTCATCGCCAAGATCCTCGCCAAGCATCACGGCTTTAAATGCACCGTCCTTTTCGGAATGGACGAAGGCGGACACATCAAGGGCGGCGGCACCCCCATCCCGAACATCGACGTCCTCAAGGAAGCCGACCTGCTCTTCTTTTACACCCGATTCATGAATCTCCCCGATGATCAGGCCGACGCCCTTGTCGCTTACTTCGAGCGTGGAGGCTCCACCATCGGGCTCCGCACCTCGACTCATTGCTTCAATGGCCAAAGAGGTAAGTGGGCCAAGCTCAACTTCAACTACGGAGGCGACGACTACCGCGGCGGCCTCGGCGAACAAATCTATGGCAACACCTGGAATAAGGCACGCGGCCAGAGCCACTACGGCTCCAACCACAGGATGGGCGGCACCATTTCCGGCATCGGCAAACACGCCATCCTCACCGGCGTCAAGCCCATGCATACCTACTCCGGCGCCTACAAATCACAGCCTCCCGCCGACGCCACTCCTCTCCTCGAAGTTCAGGTCCTCAACACCTTCGGACCCAGCAAGAACATCAATAAAGACAAACCTCTCGTCAACGCCGGATGGACCCGCAACTCCTATGTCGCACCCTCCGGCGCCAAAAAAGAAGCCCGTGTCGTCTACACTTCCTTCGGAGCCTCCGAAGACGTCCTCGATGAAAACGCCCGCCGCTTCCTAATCAACTCCTCCTTCTGGGCACTCGGACTCGAAGATAAAATCACCGCCGACCTCAACGCCACCATCGTCGGAAAATTCCAGCCCGCACCCTACACCACCGGTTCTTTCTACCGCACCGACGTCAAGCCCTCCGACCTCGCCGGCTGGGACAGTCAGGTCATGCCCGCCAGCGCCAAATATGCCGGCTTTGAAGGCAAGGTAAATCCACGCGCCATGAATGTTCTCAAGAACCGCCCCCACGCCCTGAAGGACATCCAACGCCTCCACCCCGACTTCAAGCCCAAGCAGTAACGGGGACTTCAAGCCTCTGACCGCTTGAGCGTTTAACAAATTCTGTTCCCCGCCAAATGCCTCCTGCGAAACCCTCGCCGGGAGGTATTTTTCGTTTAACCCATATTGATCTCAACTCATCGCAGCATCTTGTTGGGTTTCGAGTCTGTGTGCTCTCGCAGTTGCCCCTCAGGCATCGATACCCAAAAACCAAACTCGAAGCGCTGCCCCAAATTCACGCCCTTAGAAAAACAGACCAAGCTGCTGATGCTCCGCTGGTGTATTTAAAATAAATAGAGCGGTGCTCCCAATGCTACTCGCCAAATTCGCAATCAGGAAAAACTTTCCTTCGTCAGGAGCGCGAGCTTCTGCAGCTTGTTGAGGCGATACCTTCGGTCAAAGACGCGGAAGTTGTCTTTCTTCATCTTGCCAAGCAGCGTGTGATAAATCCGGTGCATCACGCGTGGCGCAAGGAGCGCCTTATAGTCTTCTTGTGGCAGGAGCGACGTCGCTCTGGCATAGAGTTCCTCGCAACGCTTGGCCTGGTAATTCATGAACTCCAGAAAGCGCGCATCATGCACCCGCCCGAGAAGATCCTCTTCACTGTAGTCAAAGCGCGTAAGGTCATCCAAAGGCACATAAATTCGCGAGCCATTATCAAGGTCCTCTCCAATATCGCGCAGGATATTGGTCAACTGCAGCGCATCGCCTAAAGCAATGGCATAGTCCTGCGCCCGCTTGGGATCCGCCCCAAAAAGCGGCAGACAAACCAAGCCCACCGACGAGGCAACACGGTAGGTGTATTTCTGGAGATCTTCCCAGGCGTCAAACCGCTGTGGTTCGAGATCCATCTGACATCCCTCGATGACATTGGTGAAATACTCCGACGGAATTTCATAGCGATCCCGCACTTCCAATACCTCGCGCTGTAAGTCTTGCAGCGGAAGCTCCAGGTTGACCTCGCTCTCGTCAAAAACTGTCTTCCACTTTGCCAATCCCCCGCGCTTCTCTTCGATCGGCAATTCAAGGTCATCAGCCAGATCATCAATGACCCGACAGTAGGCGTAGAAGGACACCAAATGCTCACGCCGGTCCGCCGGAACACACCTCAGGGCGAAGGCGAGATTCGACTTCGCCTTCCGGGTAATCTCGGCGGCGGTAGGTTCGACAGGCATCAATTACTATTCAATAAATCCCCAGTGACCGCTGGTGAAGGGCCAAAGGGATAGATAGGCCGGGCCAACGAGGTTGTGCTGCTTCACCGTGCCCCAAAAACGCGAATCCAAGCTGCTCGGTGAATTATCGCCCATCGCATAAAACTCACGCATATTAGTATCTTCGGTCTCTTCGATCGACTTGAGTTTGAAGACGAAATCCTGATTTACAAAGGGACTCTTTCCCTGTCTCGGATTGCTGTATCCGGGATACTTCCGCCCTTTGGCATCGGCACCTTGACCCGCCACGCGTAGGATCGTTTCCTCCTCGGGAATGACTCCGTTAATATAAAGGTCAGGCTCTTTCACTTGAACGGTGTCGCCCGGCACGGCAACAAGGCGCTTAATATAATGCGTCCCGCCCTGCTGACTGCTCATTTGTTTACCCGTTTGGTCCGTATCGATTCCGCGGGTATCAAAGACGAATGATTCTCCGCGCTTGGGATTGCGGAAATGATATGAAACCTTGTCCACCAAAACGAGATCTCCCGAAGTCAAACTTCCCTGGAAAATGGGATCACCTTTCTGGTAATGGGGGCCTCGTGCAAAAATATATCCCCTCGGGGTATTCCTCACAAATTTTCCAATCGTGGGAATCCGCACGGCTTCATTCGCAGGACAACCGATTCGCACCGCGCTGCCATCGTCGAAGAAAATCTTGGTGCCCGAAAAGAGAAACCAAGTGGAATCCCTGATCCCTGTGATGCTCTTTTCTTTGTCCGCCACGATGTTTTCATAGGACTTTCCTTCCATCACGAAATCGATTACCCGCTTCCCGATGAAAGGCTTGTCCCAACCCTCTTCTTCATGCATCGGTGCGGCAATAATTCCATTCAAGGACGGTTGCATCGATCCGGTCGGAATTCGAAACGGCTGCAGGAAGTATGCCCGAATGCCTAATGCGACGACAATCGCCACCCAAAAAACTTCGATGTTCTCTTCCAGCCAGGTCGGTGCCTTGTAATGGGCGAGCGATTTCTCACAAGTATTGTGTACTTGCTTCGAGGTCTCCTTTACCGCATCCAGATCCTTCGCCTTGATCGCGGCCTTCAAATCGGCCCGGCGAGATTCGATTTCATCAATACGGTTCTGCGTCAGCAGATCGCGCTTGTAATGCAGAAACTTCTTCGAGCCTTTCAACAGGCCCAAGGCTTCCTTTTTCCAACGTCGCTTAAACACGGGGGAAAACTGACCTTCCCGCCGCCAAGTTTCAAGGGGGAATCCTCGCCTCGGAAATTCGGCAATATTTCGGGGTTCTCTCCCGTCTTATCACCGTACAAACTCCCGCCATGCCTCTCACTGTTCACGGAAAGCACTTCCATCTCGATGGAAAGCCCCACTTTCTGCGAACCGTCACCTACGGCCCCTTCCCACCCAATCCCACCCATTCGCCAAAAATTGACTTCCCGCGTATCCGCCGGGCCGGATTTAATTCCATCCGCGTCTATACCCTCCCGGACGGGGAATTACTGGACGCCGCCGGGAAAAACGACCTCCTCGTCATCCCTTCCCACGCCTGGGCCAATGGCTGCGACTTCATCCGCGAGCCCGACATTTTCCACGAAGCCCGCGCCTCCCTCCTCTCCTGGCTCACGCAGTATCACGACCATCCAGCCCTCGGCGCTCTCCTCGTCGGAAACGAAATCCCCACCGACATGGCCCGCTGGATGGGTCCGGCCAAAGTCCGCACGCTCCTCGATGAACTCATTCTCGCCGCCAAAAAATCCGCGCCCGCTCTCCCCGTCGCCTATTCCAACTTTCCCACCACAGAATACCTCGAGCCTCTCGCCGCCGACTTCACCGCCTTCAATCTCTATCTCGAAAACCCCGACGACCTCGCCGACTACCTCCCCCGCCTCCACCACCTCGCGGGCGACCGCCCGGTTTATCTCACCGAGTTCGGACTCGATACCCAGGGCAACTCAGAAGAGCAACAAGCCGAACTTCTCCCCTCCGCGCTCCGCCTCAGCCGTGAAGCGGGACTTACCGGAGCCACGCTCTACGCATGGTCCGATGCCTGGCAAAACAATGGCGAAACCATCACCGACTGGTCCTTCGGGTTGATCCGCCGCGATGGCTCGGAAAAACCCGTCCTCGCCGAATTGGAAAAGACTCACCTTCCTCTTCCGCAACCCGAAACGCCTCCGCGCTTCTCCGTGATTATCTGCACCCGCAATGGCGCGGGTCGTTTGAAAGGCTGCCTCGATGCCTGCCTCGCTCTCGACTACCCAGACTTCGAAATCATCGTCGTCAATGACGGCTCGACCGACGACACCGAAAAACTGTTAGAGAGTACCGAAGGCATCCGCGCCTTCCATCTTGACCCCTGCGGACTTTCCGCCGCGCGTAATTACGGAGCCAAAATGAGCAAGGGCGAAATCCTCTCATTTACCGACGATGACTGCCGACCCGACGTCCATTGGCTTGCGTGGTTGGCTCACGCCTTCACTACGTCGGAACATGCTGCCATCGGCGGACCCAATCTCGCTCCGCAGCCCGACTCACTCGCCCTCTCGCTCACTACCGCCGCGCCCGGCGCACCCACCCACGTCATGCTCGACGACACCACCGCCGAGCACCTCCCCGGCTGCCACCTCTCGGTGCGACGATCCGCCTTCGATCAGATCGGCGGATTCGACAAACAATTCCACACCGCCGGAGACGACGTCGACTTTTGCTGGCGACTCCGCGACGCCGGACACACCCTCGGGTTCTGCGGCGCCTCCTTCGTTTGGCATCACCGCCGCGCTACGCCCTGGCGATACCTCAAACAACAAATGGGCTACGGCAAAGCCGAAGCTCTCCTCTTCAAAAAACACCCGCAACGTTTTTCCGAAGGCGGCATCCGTTGGCAGGGCTGCGTCTACCAAGGCGGAGCGCTCGGTATCCAGCCCGGCGACTTCATCTACAGCGGACCCACCGGCGAAGCTCCCTACCAATCGCTTGCCCTCAACCGCCAACCGGTCCGCAATCTCCCGGGCGAATACGACACCCCTTCAGGCCGCTTCGCCCTCCGTATTCTCGCTTGGCTGCAATCTCTAATCCGACCCTGGGCCCGCAAGTCCTCGGGAGGACCCGGCCGCAGCCTTGCCATGCCTAGAACCCCTCCTCCCGCCGAAACCGCACGCCATCAGCTCACCCTCACTGGCTCCGACGGCCTCTCCCGCCATCATCTTTATCGCCATCTTCTCACCCACGGCTGGGAAGCCTGCCCCGATCCTGATTGGGATCTACAATACCAGAGCACCTTCCTCATCGCCGCCACCGAACAAAGCGGCACGCGGATCAATCGCACCTTCGTTGGTCTCAGCGGACCCGCGACCGATCTCAAAAACCTCGCCCTCGATGCGGGCTTTATCCTGACTCCTTCCTAACCGTGCAGACCTCGGACTTTCACTACGACCTCCCTGAGGAACTCATCGCCTCGCGCCCACTCGAAAACCGCGACGGCTCACGCATGATGCTCGTCAATCGCGCCACCGGAGAAATCACCCACCACCACTTCCATGAGTTCGCCGAACTCCTCCCGCCCGACCATCTTCTCGTCCTCAACGACACCAAAGTCATCCCGGCGCGCCTCTTTTCCAACGACGAAAAAATTGAGCTCGTCCGCACCAACGCCACCGACCCACACCATTGGTGGTGCCTCGTCCGGCCCGGCAAGAAGATGAAACCCGGCCGCACCGTGAAAGTCGGCGGGAGCACCGGCACCGTTCTCCAGACCAACGAAAAAGGTGAACGTCTTATCCAGTGGGACACCCCGCCCGACCTCGAAGAACACGGTCATCTCGCCCTGCCCCACTATATGGAACGCGAAGCCGACAAAGCCGACCGCGACCGCTACCAAACCGTCTACGCCAAAGAAGACGGCGCCATCGCCGCGCCCACCGCTGGACTCCATTTCACGCCCGAAGTCCTCGCCAATCTCGACCACACCTTCCTCACCCTGCACGTCGGCGTCGGCACCTTTCGCCCTGTCAAAGTCGATGATCCCAGTGAACACGAAATGCATTCCGAGCGTTACCACCTCGAAGCCGAAGCCGCCGCCAAAATCAACGCCGCCAAAAAAATCGCCGCCGTCGGCACCACCGTTACAAGAGTCCTCGAACACCAAGCCCGCAACCGTGAAATCGCCGAATGCTCCGGCGAAACCGACATTTTCATCTACCCGCCCTACCAGTTCCAAACCATCGATACCCTCCTCACCAACTTCCACCTCCCCTGCAGCACCCTCATGATGCTCATCTCCGCCTTCGCCTCGAGAGAGCTGGTCCTCGAAGCCTACGCCAAAGCCGTCGAAGAAAAATACCGCTTCTACTCCTACGGCGACTGCATGTTGATTGTTTGAAAAATGAGGGATGCCTAGAAGAACTCTCGATGGCTCCTTATGTCAGCCTCTTCTTCGCCGCTCGTC
>PBTU01000185.1 GCA_002729295.1 Verrucomicrobiales bacterium
AGCCATCCTCCACTCCGTCGACAAACTTCAGTGTCTCGATCTCACCCGCAAAGGAGAACTCGAAGCCGCCATCGCAGCAACCCAGAGCGCCCTGAAGAAAATCGACCCTCAAGTCGAAGAGCAGAAACCTGAGATCGAGAAACTCAAAAAATCACTCATTCAATCCCAGGCCGACCTCAAGGACTGCCTTCTATGGCAAATCGATCACCCCACCCCGGTCGAACTCATCATCGCCGGAAACCAACTCATCGCAGGACTGAACAATGAAGTCGTCATTCTTGAGGCCTCCTCCGGAAAGCAACTTTGGAAAACCCCCGTCAAAGGCAGGGCTTATGGCCTCACTCCATCCGAAGGACGGCTTATTGTCTCAACCGACCTTGGATACATCCACACTTTCGCCGCCAAGCCGTGAAAAAACTCATCCTTTTCCTCTGCCTGATCACCCAGGCCGTTCCCTGCCAGGTCCCCGTCTTTCGCTATGCCCTCGAACGATGGGAAGCTGACATCTTCCGCCTACAGCTCATCACCCGGGGAACTCCGCCAGCCGACCTCCAATCAATCCCCGAACACCTCAACCTCGAATTCGAAGCCCTCGATCTCGACGCGCTCACTACTGCCGAACAACTCTCTATTGTCGGACTGGAGCGAATCACGGAATATCCCTCTTTCCTTCTCCACCCACCCGACAACTGGAAGAACCCCGAGCCCATCGTTTTCCCTGGAACCAGCTCAGACCTTCGAAAGATCATCGACTCTCCCGTCCGCCAACTTATCAAAAAGGACCTCCTCAGTGGCCACTCCACCGTCTGGGTTCTTGTTGAAGGCACCGATGAAGAAGCCAATGAGACGACCTACCAACAACTCCAGGAAACCCTGAAAAAAGCGCAGGAAAAAATCACCATTCCCGAAGGCGTGATCCAGGCTGACCAAGTTGGCAAAGTCGGCGCCGATGTTAGTCTTGATGACGTCCTCCGCTCGACCATTCCCCTCAAAATCTCATTCAAAATTGAACGCGTTAAACGCTCGGACCTCGCCGAGCAACCGTTCCTCCGGATCCTCACCGCCAACCGCTCATCTCCTCCCAAGGAACCACTCGTTGTCCCCATCTTCGGGCGCGGACGCACTCCCGGCCCTCTCCTTGGTAGCACCATCACACCAGACACCATCATGAACGCTTGCGAATACCTATGCGGCGCGTGCTCCTGCCAGGTCAAGAGCGGCAATCCCGGCTATGACATCCTCTTCCTCGCCAACTGGCGTGAGAAACTCAACTCCGGCCTCGTCGTTGTCGATAAAAAGCTCCCCAACACTCTTCCTACATTAAATGATGGGAGCAATGATGAGCCAGAGAATAAAGCAGTCCTGAACTCATCTTTTGCCAAATTTACGATTATTCTGATCATCGGTATTGGAGTCATTCTGATTATTGGGACAGTCCTCATTTTGAAGAAAAACTAAACACCATGTTTATCGCGGAAATCAAACATCGGAAAATTCACTTCTTCCTTGGCGTCCTCGCCGCTGCAGCTGCTGTCACCGTCTGGCTAACCTCCTCCCACAGCCTCGCCGAATTCGATAGCAATACCGAATCCCAACTCGTCGAACTGGAAGAGAAAACAAATACCGAACTAAAAAAACTCGAAGATGACATTCGCAAAACGATGAAAGGCCTCGGCTTCAACGTCTTCCTCTTTCCCAAAGGTGAAGAACTCTGGCAAATCAAAGAACGCGGATACTCGGAACAAACGATGTCCCAAGACTCGGTTCACAAACTTGCCGAGAGCAAGATCGTCACCGTCAACCACCTCCTGCCTCAACTCTCCCGCCGCATTCAATGGAAGGAACAAAACCGCTCCATTCTCCTCGTCGGAGTGGAGGGACAAGTCCCCATCTCGCACCGGAGCAAAAAGAAGCCCATCATGGATCCCCTTGCTCCCGGCTCGATCAATCTCGGACACGATCTCCACCAATCACTCGGCCTCAAAAAAGGAGACACCGTCACGCTCAACGGAAAAGATTACCTCGTCGCCCAAACCCACACG
Organism: Verrucomicrobiales bacterium; assembly: GCA_002729295.1. Classification (GTDB taxonomy): domain Bacteria; phylum Verrucomicrobiota; class Verrucomicrobiia; order Verrucomicrobiales; family Akkermansiaceae; genus SW10. The sequence continues at coordinate 2,043 of PBTU01000185.1, forward strand.
CCACGGAACTTTATCGACGACGGATCCGCCTGGATTCACCTCGATGAGGCCCAGGAAATCTTCGACCAAAAAAATCAAATCAACGCCATCCTGGCCCTCGGATGCAACTGCGCCAGCATCGACCGCCTTGGCGAAATTCGCAGTGAGATCTCAGCCATCCTCCCCGACGTCCAAATCATCGAACTCGGCTCCTCAGCGATGGTCCGCGCCGAAGCCCGAAACAAAGCCGGTGACCGCGCCCGTGATTCGAAACAAGCCATTCTCGATAACCGCAAAGCCACGCGCTCCGAACGCGCCCGCTTCACTTCAATCATCACTCCCCTGATCGCCGGAGGAACTTTCTTCGCCCTTCTCTACCTCGCCTTCTCCAATGTCCGCGAACGATTGCCCGAAATCGGAACTCTCAGAGCAATCGGTGTCAGCCATTTCAAAATAGGTGCTCTCCTCCTCGGCCGCGCGGCCCTCCTCGGCCTCATCGGAACATTCCTCGCCTTCATCATTTCAATCGTGTCCTCCTTCACCTTTCCTCCTATCACCTGGATCCTCACTCCCCTGGCCAGCGCCGCCTCAGCCTGGCTCCCCACCATCTACGCCCTCACCAAAGATCCAGTCACTATTCTGCGGCACGATTAGAGAATCACTCGCCATGGCGATGGCAACAGGCGATCAACTCATCTCGACAATCCGATCCGAAATGGCTTCCGCTTCTTTTCTTGAGTGGGTCACGTGCAAGGCCGTCACCTTTTCCCGCTCGATCATTTCGCGAATAAGCTGGAGCACCTCATCGTGCCGGGCTTCATCCAACCCGGTCAGGGCTTCATCCAGACAAAGCAAACGCGGCCTCAAGGACAGAGCCCGCCCCAAGGCCACCCTTCGAGCCTCGCCCCCGGAAAGCCCTTTCGGCAATCTCTCCATCAGATCGGATAGACCAAGGTCCGAAGCAAGTCCTTCCACCCGACTCTTCATTTCATCTCGATCCCAGCGATGAAGCTTCGGACCAAATTCCAATTGCTCTCTCACCGTCAGCGTCGGAAAGAGCGCCACATCCTGTGGCACCAGACCAATCCTCCGCGCTCCCGGTGGCAGGCGAGTAATCTCTTCCCCACCGAGCGAAATCCGCCCACTCAACACGCCCTCAGATCGCAAGCCACAAACCGCCTCCATCACGGTCGTCTTGCCACAGCCACTTGGCCCCATTAGCGCGACACATTCCCCCTCTTCAATCGACAAGGAAAACCCCCTCAACAGAAATTCCCCAGCCTTCAGCGTAAGACGATCAATCTCCAGCATCATATCGCCCCTCCTCTCCCAACAAAGAATCGCACCAACAATAAGGTTACCACAGCGAGTACGATCATGAGCAATGAAATCGCAGCCGCGCCGGGAAGATTCCCGATGTTGATTTCCAAGAAGACAGACGTCGCCAGAACCTCGGTTCTCCCCTTGGTCGCTCCAGCAAAAATTAAGACCGGCCCAAACTCTCCGAGCGCCCTCGCCCAAGCCATCGTGCCTGCGGCTACCATTCCTTTCCCAGCCAAAGGCAAAACCACACGAGAAAATGCCTGCCCGCGATGACATCCCAAGGTCATCGCCACCTCTTCGTATCTCGGACTGATTTGATCAAAGGTCGTTCGCATCGTCCGCACTGCAAATGCTGCCGCGACTGGAAACTGCGCCAGGACAATTCCGAGTGGGTGAAAGGTCATCGGAAAACCCATCCCGCTGCTCACCTCTTCCAGAGATCCCGATCCCTTCATCATCACGGCTCCGATTCCAAACATCCCGGCAAAAACAATCAACGCCCCGGGCACGATCGCTCGCCCGCCTCCCTTCCCCCGCAATACAAATCCAACTAAAGCTGCCAACAAGAGACCTCCGGCCATCATCCAGCAACAGGTCGCGGGAGACATCCGGTTAAAAAGAATCAGCAAACTTAACCCCACAATCAAAGGCGGCAGCAGAATGGGAATATCAAGGAGCGTATCAATAAATGCCCGCCCCCGAAATTGGTAACGCGACAAGAGATAGGCCAGCGGTACGGCAACCAAGACCGAGAGAATCGCAGTCGCAGTGCAGGTGACGACCGTAAGCTTAATCGATCGCAAAATATCGTCATCTTTGAGAATCTTCCCCAGATCCCCCCAAGTCACCGTCAGAACATTCGCTCCAACCATCAGTAACAACATCCCAACATAGGCAACGAGAACGACGGTCAAGAAGAGCACGAAAGGCAGCTCCGGTTTCACCCGCCAAGGCCGTGGGATTGTTCCTGCTTCCTTCACGAGCCTCACTTTGTGCTCTCCAGCTTCCAAGTAAAGCCCAGCCTCTCGAAGTCTTTTTTAGATTCCCCGCTACTGAGTAATTCGCCCAAACGCTTCATCAATTCCGCATGCCCGGTCTCACGCGCCACCGCATAAGGCTGCTCCGCAAAAGCCAACTCGTCGTTGAGTTCGACAATTTCGCACTCTTCCAAAGTCACCGGACTCGCCAAAGCATTACTGCGATAAATCAAAGCCGCATCCAAGGAACGCGCCTGCATCGCGGACACCAAATCATCTCCTTTCGCCACCTTCACCGTGACATTCTCAAAACTGACCTTCCTTCTCGTGAGCAATTGGTGAGTCAGCTGCCCCAAAGCGCTCTTAGTCTCATCGCACACGCCCAACTTCACGCCCTCTTTCGAAAGGTCGTCAAGCGACGACAAGCTCTTGGGGTTCCCCTTCCTTACCAAAAGCACAATCTCATTCCCCGTCATCACCGTGCCGGGAAAGAATCGCTCAGCGACCATTTCCAAAAACTTCACATCACAGGAGAAATATCCCGCAGGCTTACTTCCCGCTTTCATCATACCCACCAGTGTTCCGCATCCCTCGAAGATGGTATTAATCCGGCAACCTTCCCGCTTTTCAAACTCGCGAACCTTTTCCTGAATGGCAGGCCGGAGCATCGAACCGGAAAACAAAGTCACCTTCGGAATATCAGCCCAGACATCACCCTCATCAGGAATCTCAAAGCCCATCTCAACGAACACTTTCCGCCCCCGATCACGTGAAGTGACATAACGCGCGAAGTGAAGCGCCCGGGTGACATTCTTGCTAGCCGTCAACACCCCGATCCCGGCCAACTTCGATCGCTTGGTAAACTCGGGCACCGGAATCCATTCCACTTCCGGGAAACTCCCAGCCACCGCATCCCAAGCGATCGATGCATCCACCGCACCCATCGCAACATCTTCCACGAGCATATTCACGGTGGGCTTCGTCACGATAACATTCGGCTCGATGACTCCTAGCAGGTTCTCCTGCTCCAGCACCTTCCACGTGTATTTCCCAACCGAGGCCGACTTCTCACCGAGAGAAACCTTCATCGCCTCACGCCCGAGATCTTGTAAGCCGGCAATCCTTTTCGGGTTTCCCTTAGGCACAACAATCCCTGCCGAGAGCCTCGTCACTGGCAGCGATTCCCGCAGAAGTCCCTTACTCCGAATCGATTCCAAATAACTTTGATCCGCCGGAAGATAAAGATCTCCTCCGGCCACTTCCAATTGACTCTCCAGCGCTCCGGAACCACCAAATTGCAAAATGATCTTTACCCCAAACTCCTCTTCGTACTGACGTGCGATTTCATTCATCGGCTTGCGCATTCCAGCGCCACAGTGAACGAGCAAACTTCCTTTGCCCGGCATGATCTCGTTTTGATCACTCACCAGCCACCACAAGGCCCCGCCTAGCAAGAAGAGTAGAAATACCAGAACAAGAATCGGACGTTTCATGAAGCAAAATTACTACAATACGGACAATCAGGATCACGCAAGAGCTTCACCTTCTTCATCCGCATCGCGACCGTATCAACATGAATCAAATGATCCAGCGCAGGTTCCGCAAACCCGGTCACCAATTTGATTCCCTCCAGCGCTGCAATCTGAGCCACCATTGCCGAAACCGCACCGATCACCGGAAACCGGCGGTTCCAGTAGGCTGGCGGTTCCTTGACGAGACATGACAGACAGGTGGATTCCCCGGGTCGTACCGCCAGGACATGCCCTTCCATGGAACACATCGCTCCATCAACGAAGAACTTGCCCTGCCGCATCGCCTCGCGATTCATCAAAAGCCGCTCTTCAAACAATGGAGCACAGGAGAACACCAAATCAGCTTTCCCAACCAGATCCGCGGCATTATCCTCCGAAACATTCTCACCCACCGACTCAACCTCGATATCAGGATTAAAGCGACGTAAAGTCTCCGTCGCCTGCTCATGGCGCAATTTTCCAAGCCCATCGTGAGTCATCAAGATTTGCCGATTCAAATCATCGGGGCGCAATTCACCGCCGTGCGCCAAAATAATCCGCCCCACTCCCGCTGCAGCTAGGGAGAATGCCAAGGGCCCGCCAAGACCACCAACCCGCGACACCAAAGCGGTGCAATTCTTCAGCTTTTCCTGGGCCGCCTTTCCAAATCCTGGCACATCCTCCTGCCAGGTATAGTATTCCTCGTAACTCATCCTTGCAGAATTCCCTTCTCAAGAGTGATTACCCGATCCGAAATCTTGATGACCTCCGGATCGTGGGTTGCCACCAGCGCAGCTCCTCCCTCCGCGACAAATTTTTTCAATCCCGCCAGCACCAACTCCGTGCTCCCTTGATCCAAATTCCCGCTCGGTTCATCCGCTAGCAGGAGCCTGGGATTCGTGACCAAAGCCCGAGCCAAACCAACCCGTTGTTGCTCACCGGCACTCAGTTTTTTGGGAACATGGCTTCGACGATCACCAAGTCCCAACTCCTCGAGCAATTCATTCGCCCGCTCGGCAGTTCCACCACCCGCCAGTATATTCGCCTCGATTTCCAAATAAGGAAGCAAACGGGCATCCTGAAATACCATCCCAATCTCCCGACTACGAAGCCCGGTCCGCCCACTGCTTGAAAGATGGTAAAGATCCTGCCCCAAAAGTTCCACTGCCCCACCATCCGGCGAAAGCAACCCCGCAATCATAAAGAGCAAAGTCGACTTCCCTGACCCACTCGGACCACAAAGCACTACCATCTCGCCACTCTCAACCTCCAAGGACACCTGATCCAAGGCCACCACATCCCCATAGGATTTGCAAAGCGCCTCAGTACTCAGCACTAGTTTATTCCCAGCTGCAATGATTCCCTCTTCGCTCATGACAACATCTCACTAATACCATTAGACCTTCATCCCAAGGCAAATCCTCATCAAGCCCCCCATATCTCGACTCGAGCTTGTCAAAATGCCTTAGGAAGTTTCTTCAACTCTCCGCCTCAGAGAAACTTGGAATCAAAGAGAACATTTGCGGGATGGCACACCACCGCCGGAAAGCCACTCCGCCGGATTTCAAAAAATTGATTAAATCGATATCACCTGTCCTCAAATCAATTTCACTTTGTCTCTGGTTGTTGTTTAAATCTATCTTGAGATGAGCGAAGACACCCTTCAGGAGACTTTGATACAAACATGCCGGCGGGTCAGTGATAAATTGGCAATGGCCGATTCAAGCGGAGCAAAGGTCACTTTTAGAGAGGCTTTGGTGAAGTGTATTTTCCTCACCGGCAGGCTACGGGCTATTTGGTCCGATCAAGAGAAGGTCGGCATTCTAGTCCCACCCTCGGTCGGGGGAGCCCTTCTCAATTGGGCGGCTCTGCTGATGGGAAAAATTCCGGTCAATCTCAATTACACCTTGTCACAAGCGGGAATCACTTCATGCATCGAACAATGTGGCATCACTGATGTCGTCGTGTCAGG
>PBTU01000186.1 GCA_002729295.1 Verrucomicrobiales bacterium
AATGAGGAGTCCGTCTTCTTTGTCGGTCAGCCCGATTTCCGAACCGGCAGCGAGCATGCCCTTGGATTCCACGCCGCGCATTTTGGCTTCGCCAATCACGAATCCTCCGAGGTCGGCTCCGGGCAGACAGCAGGGGACTTTGTCGCCGACCTGGTAGTTTTTCGCTCCACAGACAATCTGGCGTAACTGGCCCTCTCCGGCATCGACCTGGGTGATCTTGAGCTTGTCGGCATCGGGGTGCTGGACGGCTTCCTTGATCTCGGCCACGACGATCTGATCGCTCTGCACTCCCGCGGTTTGGAGGCCTTCTACCTCAATGCCGGCAAAGGTCAGGAGGTCGCAGACTTCGTCGAGTGAGCGGGATCCGAGATCGAGGCGTTCTTTGAGCCAATTGAGCGAAACGTTCATGTGCGCGGAGCCTTTGTGGAGATGGCGGGATTTTCAATGGCGAAATGAGGGAAATCTCAGATGCCGGGGATACAGAGACTGTTTTTGAAATTTTGTGAGTGATTCGAATCGTTTCTGCGAGGGGCGTTGTAGGGCAGTCGGACTACGGGTGAGTGATTGAGAGCGGAGGTTTTGACAGCTCGATAGCTCAGGTGAATCTAGAAGGTTGCGCCGATGGCGAAGTGGAAGGCTCCGGCGGGTTCGTCGTTATCGCGGGTGAGGGAGTAGCCGTATTCGAGACGGACGGGGCCGACGGGGAGATCGAGGCGGATTCCGAGCCCGGCGGCAACTTCGATGTCAGCATCGAAGAGGCCGTCTGGGTCGGGAGAGAGGGCTCCAGCATCGATGAAGAGAACTCCTTGCACCGGGCCGGTGATCTTCCGGGTGTATTCGGCATTGGCGACCCACCAAGAGGTGCCGCCGATGGGGTCGTTTCCGTATTTGGGGCCGAGGTCTCGTTCGGTGAATGAGCGCACGGTATTGGCTCCGCCAAGGAATTCACGAAGGTCGATGGGGAGGTTGGAACTGTCCCCGGATGGTTTGATAAAGCCACCTCGAATGCCCAGGGCGTAGCGACTGTTTTCGCTCAGCTTTTTGTAGTAGCTCATCTCGGCTGTGGTTTCGAAGAAGGGGACGCTCTCATCTCCGAGGGAAATTCCGAGGGAGGTGTCCAGTTCTGCAAGCAGGCCCTTAGTGGTGAGAGTGGGATCGTCGCGACGGTCGTATCGTTGCCTGAATGACAGGCGGGAGACTCCGTAGTTCTCTTGACCGATAATATCGGTAGGAATGCTGCTGCTAATATCGGCATACGAGTTGGAGAACCCCAGCGTGCCGGTGTAGTAATGCTCGGGAAGATCCCAGGAGAGCTCCATCGCGAAACCCGACTCCCACTTCGAATAAGCATCGTGGTCACGGGTAAGGGTAAAGAGGCGTCGGTTAAATTGGAGATCGCGGTCGAGGAAGTAGGGATCGGTGAGTGAGACCTCGCCGAGGGCACCCAGCGAGGTGACTTCGATTCCGGCGTTAAGATTCCAGAGTCGGCCCCAGAGATTGCGGTCGTAATAACGTGCTCCGAGGATGACTCCTTCGTAGGATCCAAAACCAGCTGAGAAGGAAACTCCGCGGGCTTTGGCTTCCTTGAGGTGAAGAGTGAGATCGAGTTCCTTGTTGGGGGTTTCGGTTTTTTCAAGGCGGGACTCGGCGAAGGCTCCGGTGGTGATGAGCTTCTTGATGTCTTTGCTGATTTGGTTTTCGTCGAAGGTGCTGCCAGCGATGTTCTTGAAGCGAGAGCGAACGTGTTTGGGGAGCGTTTTGGCGAGACCCTTGATGTCGAATGAGCGAACTTTGAAGCGGGTTCCTGGGGTGACTTTGAAGAAGAGTTGAAGGCTGGTGCCTTTGATTTCCTTGGCCATTTCGAGTTCCAGGCCGGCGTATCCACGCTTGCGGTAGTGTTCGCTAACGGACTTACGAATCCTGATGATGGTCTCTGAATTTGCGGTGGTTCCTTTGACGTCCTGGAGCTTCCTAGTGAGATTGCTTCCCGGAGAAATGGACGACTCAAGTTTTGGGGGAGCGAGAAGATACCTGGGGCCTTTGTTGACCGTGATACGCATCGGGATTTTTCCGCTGGCATCTCTGGGGAGCGGGGTGGCGACTGCTTTGGCAGTCCAGTGACCCTTGGAGGTGAGCAAGTCAATGACGCGGGAGGTTCCTGAGGAAACCGAGTCGGTAACAAGAGCGCGTTTTTTTTCATCGCCAGGGAAAGCGGCTTGGAATTGTTCGGCGATTTTTTTGATGTCATCCGAGCCTGCGACCGAGACCGTGCCGAGGAACTTGGGCGGGCCTTCGTTGACGGTGAGGAGGATGTTGTCGCCGCCGGGGAGTGACCATTCGACGAGAGCTTCCGGCAGGCCGTGGGTGTGGAGATAGCTTTTTACGAGGAAGGCGGCATCATCGGCACGTTGCGGAGTGGCATCGCGTTTTTGGATGTATTCCAATCGTCCCGCGATTGTTTCGAGGAGGAATTTTTCGGAGTAAGATCGTAGCCCTACGATATCGATGTCTGCCGCCTGGGTAAGGGCGGAGAGTGCGAAGAAGAGGCTGGTCAGGAGACGGCGCATTTATCGGAATCGGATGGAGAAAACGACGAGGGCCCGGGTTTGTCCTTGTTCGTCGATTTGCGTAGTGAAGTCCCATTGGTCGTCGATTTTCAGGGTGGCCGACGAGAATTTGCGATCGGTGAATTGGTTGGCGTCGCCGAGGGAGAGTTCGATTTGGTCGGAGTTTTTGAGAAGGCGTTGCAGGACGCTCTTGTCCTTGTTGCCGTAGCGGCGGCGGAGTCCTTCGAGGAGGTATTGCAGGGCCTTTTGCGATGCAACCTCGCGGTCTTCAAGGGCGGCCGATGGGGAACCCGTGGCGATGAGGAGCATGATTTCGCTTTCCGGGAGCGGAGGATTGGAACTCAGGGTGAGGTTGGGGTTTTGCACCGGTCCGGAGAGGAAGGCCTGCACGGTGTATTGTGAAACTTTGGAAGTCCCGCGCAGGCTAATGATGGGATTGTCGTAGTCGTTGGGCTTTAGGGTGACGACGGCGCTGGTGATTTCGAGGTCGCTGAAAGGGAGGTCGGCGACGAGCTTGTTGGTGACGATGGTGCCGGATGGGCGGGGCGCGCCAATGGTTCCTAAAATGCGTGCGTTGGCGGTGAGATCACCTTTGGCGAGGTTGCCTCTGATGAGTATGGGGTCGGCGGTGGTGACGGTGATGTTGAGAGGCCAATTTCCGTAGGGAGCGGGGACAAGAAGGGAGGAGCCCTTTGATTTCGAACGGGAAGAAAAGGTGGGCAGATTGGGTCGGGGGATATCGGTGGTGGTGGGAACGCCGAAGGGTAGGATTTCGACGTCCTTGTAGATGAGGCTCTCAGCAATGGCGAGGGTGCCGGAGAGAGTGGCCTTGGAAAGAGGACCACGGAGATTGAGGTCTGGATGGCCGCGAAAGGTATAGTCGGTATTGCGGGTGAGAAGGACGTGTTTGCCCTTGAGGGAAAGATCGAAAACCGGTTCTTCTCCGGCGAGTTCGATTTTCCCGCCGAGGTTCAAGGTCCCTCCGGCTGCCATGAACGGGGAGGGCTCGATGGTGATGGTTTTTCCTTTGGCGGTAACGCGGAGTCTGGAGTCGCGGAAGTCGGCGGTGGGCGAGTCCAAGAGGATCATCCGATTGATCGAGGCCGTTAATTCGCCTGAGTAGTTTGGCTTAGCAAGGGTGCCTGAAATAGCGGCGTTTGTTTCGAGATCTCCAGATATGGAACGAATGGATGGTGCGAAGGGTTTGATGCGATTGAGATCAAGCTTGGTCGATTTAATGACGAGATTGATGGTGGCATCGTTCGGGCTTTTTTCACGCTTCAGCCAGACGGCGGGGAGGAAGGCAAGGTCTCCATTGATGTCGAGAAGAGGGCCTCCGGGTTCGCGGGCATTGCCTTTGAGGATGAGTTGCTGGTTTTCGGTTTCAAAGGAGGTGCGGAGGTCGACCGGAGGGAGTTTGGGTTGGTCGCTTTGATGGAAATCGATGAGAGAGGCCGTTCCTTCAATCTGGGGTTCCGAGGGAGTGCCGGAAAGGTTCAGGTTGGCTTCGACCACACCTTTGAGGGTTTTAGGAATGGGGGCGAACTTGCGAAGTCGCTCGAAGGAGAGGGGTTGAGAGGCGATTTTAAATTCGAAGGGCGTGTCGTTTTGAAGGACATCGTCGAGCGACTTAAGATTGAGCGGAGCGGGAAGTTTACCGGAGGCCTTGAGCAAGGTGTTGCCGGATTCGATGAGATTGAGAGAGGTGACAGTGAGGAAATCATCCTGCCATGAGAGGGCTCCTTCGAGGTCCCCTTCGGGGGCGAGGACTTGAATGTTGTTCAAGGTGACGGACTTGGGCCAATCCCAGAATCCGGTCGCAGTGGTGACGATCTGGGGTTCTTTGAGATTGGCCTGCAGGAGGTCGAGAGTTCCCTGATGGGCTTCATTTGGGAGGTCTCCTTTCGCAGTGAGGCCGAGGGCCAGAGGCCCGGTGAGGGTTTCGTGAATGAGTTCGCCATTTTGAATTTCACCGTGGAGCTTGGCGGAATAGGTGGAGGACTGGAGATCGTAGTTGGCCTCGAGTTGGATTTCTTCCAGGGCAACGGCATTCAGGGAGACTTTTTGGTTGGAGAATTCCAATTGCCCCGAAGTCTCAGGGACCTTTGGGTAGGTGAGATTGAAGGAAAGTTGGGCGGTGCTTTCGAGGATTTCTTCGTTGAGGAAAACCGAGCCCTCAGCGGTGAGCTGATCCTGATAGTTGAGTTCGATCTTGGTTTCGTTTCCAAAGACTTCGAATCGATTTTCTCCGGAAGCGTTCAGTGAGATTTTTTGGTCCTTATAGATGGTGTCGAGTTCGGCGTGAATTTGTTGGTCGTTGAGCGAGCCATTGAGGTCGATGGATTGAATGAGCTGCTCCTCCCATTGGATCATCGTGCCGGTCATGTCGACTTCGTTTTGAGTAAGCGAGAGGCTGGAAAGAGTTCCGCCAACGGGGAGTTCCGGGTCGTAAAGTGAAGCGGCTTTTTTGAGGTCAAGAGAGGGTGAGTTGAGCGCGAGCGAGAATTCGGTTTTGAGATTTGATGATGCCGAGAGCATGGCTCCGGCGAGTTCTATCCCGGTGGTGATTCCGTCATCGATTTTATAAGCGAGGGCGCGCAAGCCCAGGACCTGAAGGATTTGGAGTTGGTCGACGGAGATGGACTCGTTGTTCCAGGTAATAGTGCTCGATTGAGTGCGGGCGGTGCGCCCCAGATGGTCGGTGATGCTGAGATCTTCGAAGCGATAGTGTTCTTCGTTTGGAGAATGTTTGAGGGCGGCAAGAGTGAGTCCAAAATCCATTTCGGAGGCTTTCGCTTTGAAATCCATTTGGGTGATGGTGATCTTGGCTGGTTGGAGAAATCCGCGAACGAGGTTAAGGGTTTCGGAGAGATGGGCGGGATCTTCGGCCGGCGATGAGGGGGCTTCCGGCGATGATGGCCTCGGAGCGTCGAAATCGAGATAGATGACGAGATCCGCAATCTCGATTTCCCGGAGTTCTTTAGAGAGCAGCGATGAGAGAGACCAGGAGAGGGCGACCTTGGACGCTTCGGCTTTTTGAATGAGCCCGTCGCTTGTTAGGGCGATGTTTTCGAGGGAAAGTCCATCGAGGAGGGATCCAGAAACGGTGAAGTCACCGGAGAGGTTTTGTTTCTCGAGATGGTTGGCTAGGGCCGCTTCAACGGCCCAGCGGGCACCGGGGCCATTGGCCCAGATGCCAAGGGCAAACACGAACACAAAAAGAACCCCAAAAAACTTCTTCCAACGGTGGCATGGACTGGGCTGGGGTTCAGATTTTTCAGGCATCGCTCGGCTTTCGTCACTATGACGAAAATTCGGAACATTGTATTGCCCGAATTGATCTAAATAGCGAATGACATCTCGTCAGCGATCCCGAGAGCGTTAATTAGCAAATTTTTGATAGGATTTTGCGACGGCTTCTTTATCGAATTTGCCACTTTCCAGAAGAATCCCGTAGCGCTGGGTGAGAGTCTTTCCTCTTTTCAGGTTGTAGTCACCGGATTCCTTTTCGCCAAAATCTTTTTTACCGAAGGGATTGGCTGCGATGAGTCCGTATGTGCGGGCATGCCACCAGGTTGGGTGGCGGAGGTTTTCGGGGTGATCCATCATGGTGATGACGGTGGCCTGTCCTTTGGAGTCGGGTCCGTGAACCGAGACCCACTTGGCGCGCTTGCCCCAGACCTTTCCGTCAATTTGGCCCTCGGAGTTGGCGAGCTGTCCCTTGGCGACATTTCCCTTGTGACGGAGAGTGGGCGCGATACGAAGGGCGAAAGAGCCTTCCTTGGTGTCGGCAAACTTGGCGTCGATTTCGGCGGTGATTTGGGAATTCACCACGATGGAGAGGGCTTTGTCGCTGAGCTTTTCAAATTGGTAGGTCCGCTTTTCCTTGAGGATGATTTTGTCCTTGTGGGTCCAGTGGAGATTGGCGGTGAAGGTGCCGCCTTTGACGTTCTCGAACGATTGATGCTGGATCTTGGAGTTGTGTTTCGGGTCGTGCCAGAAATCGTGACCGTTGACATTTCCGTGGGTGAACCAGAAGGAACGGTGGTGCGGGTGGTCGCTTTGTTCACCCGCGACGTCTTTGACCATGGGGAAGCTGCGGGTGAGCCCGGTTCCGCTGGGGCCGACGAGTGGATAAAGGTAGGGGACCGAGCTATCAGTGCGATATTCGGTGATCAGTTTGTCACCGTCGAAGATTTTCAGGGAACTGTCGGTTTTTTCCGAACGAAGTTCAGCGGTGGAAAGCCCGGTCAGGGCTGCGGAGAGGAGGAAAACGAGTGGTTTCATGGGTTTATTGGTTATCGGGAATATTCGCCGGATAAAAGAACGGATGTTAAAGGAATAAAATTGCGGCCATCTGCTCTTAATTAGCATAACAAATAAAAGGACAGTAAAATTAAAACCCCAAGCCCAAAACCAGACCAATGGATAATCAACGTGCTCAATTTATTTTGCAGAGCTTCCGTCCTGATGGAGCGGATGCCCATGATCCTGATTTCGCCATAGCACTCTCCTTGGCGACCGAAAACCGTGAACTTGGAGAATGGTTGGCCCAGGAGCGGGGGCAGGACGCGGCTTTTGCACATGCGCTTTCGGATCTTGAGATTCCAGAGGATCTTCGCGATGCCGTATTGGCAATGTTTGAGAGTGTTGATGGGGAGTTGGCTGAGTTTGACAGCGGATTCATCGGAGAGATCGCTCCGGAGGGGCTGCGCGATGAGATTCTCGATGCAAGCGAAGTGGAGCGAAAAGTTGTCTTGATCAGGCGTTCTCCAAAGATTTTCAAATGGGCTTCTTCGGCCGTTGCCGTCATTGCGGTGATGGCGCTTGTCTTTCTCTTTTTCGGATTCAGTGGTGGAAGTGTCCTGGCAGGATCGAATCCTCAGGAAGTAGAGTATTCTGCGATTGAGATGTTGGAATCTCCTTTCTTTTCGCTCGATCAAATCAACGATCGACAGGCTGCTCTTTATGAATGGTTAAAAGGTAAGAATCTTCCGTCCCCTGAAGTGCTTCCTGAAGGCTTAGGTGATCTCAAGGGAGTGGGCTGTAAGCTTCTTAAAATCGGAGAGAATAAGCATAAGGCCTCCCTCGTTTGCTATCGTCAGGAAAACGACAACATTGTGTATTTGGTGATGATGGAGAAGGTTGCGCTCAATTGTAATGATCTCTGCGAAATCAAATCTGCGGTGGGGAGATGTCGTGACTGTGACAAAAATGACGAATGGGCAGTGACCCAGTGGGCCGACGCCGAGCATGCGTTTCTTTTACTGAGTAAAATGAAGCCTTCGGAAATGGCTTTGTTGTTTGAGGAGGCCTGACCTCTCCGCCCGTAGCAGAGGCGGGGAGTCTCTGCTACGCTCGATCCTTAAAACTCCGGAAGAGGGCTACCGAGCTGGCGGCGGTGATGTCGAGGAGGCACCGGGGTATGTCGCGTCCGGCGAGGAAATAGCTCTCCGTATTGTTGGCTGTTTTTCTGGCGGCCCACCACCCGATCCCCAGGCTGATAAAGAGGGAGGCGGCGATGATGATCCAGTCTGCGGTATCGATCATAGTGACTTAGTTTTTTGGAATGTCCCAGGCAGTGAGCCATTGGTGGGATTGTTTTTTGAAGCCCCGAGAAAGGAGGGTCTTTTCGATGTCAGGAAAGTGAGCCGCGCCGTAGAAGATGCCGATCTGTTTTGAGCCCCTCTTGATTTCGTTATCGAGGACGGCGAAGCATTTTTTGTTTCGGTCGGTGATGATGACGGATTGCCCGATGAGCCCACTCACTTGCTCGTCTCCCTTGCCCAGAGAGTGGACGACTTCGAGCTTTAGCGCGTTGGAGTTGGCAGAGAGTAGGGTTTGCAGGAGCTTTTCGGAAGAGAGTTGTGCTTGTTCTTCGGCCCCTTCCGCAGCCTTCATCGCGAAGGAAAGGATGGTCTCGCCGCGTTCTTCCTGAAGCTTTTCGAATTCCGTTAAAGTGAAATCGGCGTGGACGAAGTTCTTAGCGGTATAGTCGATTTCCTTTTTTTGCTCTGAGAGATTGAGGAAACGAGCGACCATAGCGTAGGTTTTTGCCATGGCGGAAATATCGACGGCTTCATCTCTGGCGTCGTTCTTTTGGATTTTGGCCATGTTTTCGCCTCCGATCATTTCGAAGAGGAGCTTGTCTTGCTTTTTGAAGCGGGCGTTGAGTTTTTCGAAGTAGGCCTTGTCGGCGATGTGAATCGCTCCGATGAGGGTGATGGAAAGGTCTTCTTTTTGGTAGGTGGTGATGCCGGTCTGCAGACGGGCGGCCTCTTCGTCCTCATCAACCCGAATGAAGTCGGTGGCTTTCTCGGCTTGGGCATTGAGGGTGAGGGCGCAAAGAAGGGCCGGAATCCATTTCATCCTGAAATGCTGGGATAATAGCTGATTTGGAGCAATCTTCGAAACTCTGGCAATGGCTGGCGTTGCGGTTGGTCCGGTTTTGGCGTAGAACTGGCGGTAGAGCAAATGTCTGGCGAATTACGATACTGTGAGGATCTCTTTAACTACTCGAGACGAGAGTCGAGAGAGGTGACGGTGGGGAATGTTAAAATAGGGGCCGGGCATCCGGTGGTGGTGCAGTCGATGATTACTTCCGATACCCGCGACACCAATGCCTGCGTGGCTCAAGTGTTGCAGCTGGCTGAGGCGGGATGCCAGATCGTGCGGATCACGGCGCAGACCCGAAAATATGCCGAAAACCTCGAAAATATCCGCGATGGAGTGCGGGCGGCGGGTTGCGAGGTGCCTCTGGTGGCCGATATTCATTTTAGACCTGACGCTGCCTTCGAGGCTGCCAAATGGGTGGATAAAATTCGGGTGAATCCGGGAAATTACGCAGATAAGAAGAAATTTGAGATTCGCGAATACACCGACGAGCAATACGAGGAAGAGCTGGAACGCATTCGCGAGGAGTTTGCGCCGCTGGTGCAGCTTTGCCAGGACCTAGGCCGTGCCATTCGTATTGGCACGAATCATGGCAGCTTGAGCGACCGGATCATGAACCGCTACGGCGATTCTCCGCTCGGAATGGTCGAGAGTGCGCTCGAATTCGCCCGCATTGCCCGCGACGAGGGCTTTCACAACTTCGTTTTCTCGATGAAGGCTTCGAATCCAAAGGTGATGATCGAAGCCTATCGTCTTTTGGTTACTCGTCTGGCCGAGGAAGGGCCGGATTGGAATTACCCGCTTCATCTTGGCGTGACCGAAGCCGGTGACGGAGAGGATGGGCGCATAAAAAGCGCGATTGGAATTGGCAGTCTCCTAGCCGACGGAATCGGAGACACTATTCGAGTGAGTCTCACCGAGGATGCAGTACGCGAAATTCCCGTAGCGCAGGAATTGGTGAAAACGATTGATCAGTTCTTTGGAGCGAAAGTTGAAGAGCAGGTCGTGCCGAGCTGGAATCCTTTTGAATACGAACGTCGTCGCTCCGAAGTGATGGAAGTCGGGGGGCACGCTCTCGGCGGAAACGAGTTGGCGCGGGTGTTCACTTCGCAGAGAAAGTGGGATGCGGTTGCACACAAGATCGAGCAGATGGGGGACTTCAAACCCGAGATCGTTCTGGAAGGCTCCGGAGTGATTGCCCTCGACCCACGAGATACGGCTGCGATTTCCGAGGTGAATGAATCTTCCGCTGCGAGACTGGTCACAGTAGCCGATGGCCTGAATCTTGCGGCGATTACGGCCTTCCGCCTCTTGGCATCCCAGATCGATGCGCGACATCCCATCCTGCTCAAAGATTCGCTCCATCCAGAAGGGGGGCAGGATTTTCAGCAAAACCTACTTCAGTCATCAATCACGATTGGTTCGTTGATCTGCGAAGGCATTGGCGATGCCATTATCGTGCAGAGCGAAGAAGCACCAGGGCAGTCGCTCCGACTCTCTTATAATGTTCTTCAAGCAGCCGGAGCACGGATTTTCAAAACAGACTATGTGGCCTGCCCGAGTTGTGGACGGACCTTGTTCAATCTGCAGGACACGACGCAGAAGATTCGCGAAGCGACCGGGCATCTTAAAGGTGTGCGCATTGCGGTGATGGGATGCATTGTCAATGGACCGGGAGAAATGGCCGATGCGGATTTCGGCTATGTCGGTGGCGCGCCGGGGAAAATTAATCTCTATGTCGGAAAGCAGGCCGTGAAATTCAACATTCCGGAGGGGGAGGCGGTGGAGCGCCTACAGGATTTGATTCGGGAGCACGGACGATGGGTCGAGGCTCCGGAACAAGTAGTGGAAGTGTAGCGGGCGATGAATGCAGTGGGAGCACCGGTGCGGAAGAGCAAGTCTCAGACGCGCGAGAAAATTGCCGAACCCTGGCAGGTTGTCGTGCTCGATGATCCAGTGAACTTGATGGAATACGTTAGTCGGACATTGATTCGCATCTTCGGGTATTCCCGTGAGAAAGCCGATGTCTTGATGATGGATGTGCATATCAAAGGGAAAGCCATCGTGTGGAGCGGTGGGCGGGAAAGGGCTGAAATGTACGTAAATCAATTACACAGTGCGCAACTCCACGCGACCTTGGAGAAGACGAAATGATTGTGCTTCCGACATTGAATGGCGGCATCAAATTGGTCATCGAAAGGGAGCAGGATTGGGATAATCTGAAATCCATCAGCGATGATGCCGCAGAAGACTTCTCGAAGCGATTTTCGCTTTTAATGGATGAGGATTCGATGTGGGACGAAATTGTGGAGCCTGAACTGAAGGATCAGTTTTCGAGTCAGGTGGAATTCGTGGAGAAGCAAGTGGAACTGGCCTTTGACAATAGCGTCGATGATTTTGAGGAAGAGCTTCCTGAAATCTTGATTACTGAGGAGGAATCCAAAATTTGGTATGGTGCTCTAAATCAGGCCCGTTTGTCATTTGAGGAGAAATTCCGGAAGGAAATCGAGGACTTGAAGGAGACGGGGGAAATTGAGAATAGAGAGGTGGTGCGGGCTTTATTTCGAAATCAGTTCTACTTCAGATTTCAAAGCCAAATTATGGATCACACTATGGACTGAACAGGGTGCGCATTTCGTCGAGCACCTCCTCCACCGTAATTTCCATCATGCATCGGTGATCGAGCGGGCATTTTGCGAGGAGGCATGGGCTGCAAGGAACATGATGGCGGATGAATTGGTGTTGCTTCCCAAGCGGGCGTTTCCACAGCGGTTCGTTGGGACCGAAGAGAACGAGTGACTTCGTGCCCATAAAGGCGGCGAGGTGGGGAATGGATCCGTCGTTGCCAACTAGGCCATGACAAGTCGCGAGATGATCGAGGACTTCATCGTCATCGCCCCGGAAAACAAATTCAGGACGGCCCACTTTCTTGCCTAGAGCAATTGCGGGACTGGGTCGGTCGTGCGAAGGAATGATGGTCACGTCGGCGTAGTCCATGAGCGTTCTTGTGAGCGTGACATAATTGGCGAGCGGCCATTCGGTGGAGTTTCCAAAATCCGATCCGGGGACGATGGCTACGCGAAATTGTTCTCCACTTAGCGGTCGCTTAGGGTGGAGGAAGTTGGACTTGTCGAAGGGTATTGCGCCGAGCTTCTGCATGAAGAAGAGGTAGTGGCGCACGCGGTGTTCGATCGGGCCGATGGGACGTACGACTTCCACTGGATGAGTGAGGTGGGGAAGGAGGTCCTTCTCGGGAGTGCCCATTCTGATTGGAATGAACGCCTGGGCAAATCCACTTGTCGCAGGATTGTTTTCCCAGGCGATGGACTTGGTAAATTCAATTTCCAGATCTTTGATAATCTGACCAACGTTTCGGGCCGAGGCGTGGGTATTGTATGCGATCACTTTTTCGACTTCTTCGACTTTTCGCCAGAGTGGAGCGACGTCTTCGGGTGCGAAGACCACGATGGTGCCATTTGGATAGGCATTGTGAATAGCGCGGACCGCCGGAACGCTGAAGCATGCTTCGTCGATCGCATCCGGCGAGGAAATGGCGATATTCCCTCCGTCAATCTGCGCGAGAGATTGATCTGACGAGGAAAGCGGATGCGACATGGATGGGAAAGTAGCGAAGGTCGCCTACAAAGTCACGTCCGAGCGGATGCGAACTCCCGGAAAATCATCGGGGCGGTGAAAGTTTGGCTTTCCGGGGGCTGGAGCTCCGGCAGTGAGGAAGATTTGCTCCGGCGAATTCAGAATGAAGGTCGCATTGAGCATGCTGTCGGGACCGAAGTCGAGGTGTTCGTTCAGAAAGGAAAGGGGAATTTTGGCGTGGGCGTTCCAGCCATCGGGAGCGACTTCTCCGGAGGCGATCACGCCGGGGATGGGTGGGTTGTTTTCTCCCATTGGAACAAGGGTCTCTTTGAACAGGCAGGACCACCATCCTCCGTTCGGGGCGAGATTAAATTCGAGATAGTGATTCGAGTCGGGTGCGCGGAGAAAAAACTCGGCGACGTCATACTTCCAAAGCTCGGCTTGAAATTCTCCAAAGCGACTTTTGGGATGAAACACCGCATGTGAATTTCGCGAAGCGAAGAAGTGCAGGTGATCGCGATCCATTCCAAAGAGATAGTGTGCGGGTGGAGAGAGAGGTTGTCCAAACCAGTCGGAAGAAAGTGAGCTATGGTGGGTCTTTAACTTTTCAAATTTAGGTAAAACTTCCGCGTTGATGATCTCTATCGTGCTCACTTATTCACAAAAAAAGAAAAAAAATGGATTTAGCAAGACTGACGATAGGAATTCCCTAGCCACCCGTAGAAAAATAGTTAAGAAACCTTACAGGTCTTAAGCGACATGAAACCCATTGAATACATCGGCGCTGCACCGGTGAAGAAAAAACGCCGAAGCTCTTTTGGCGGATGGGTGTTGGTGGCATTCGCTCTCTCGCTCGGCGCGGTTTTTCTACGCCCGATGATTCCGTTTTTGAAAGCGCAACAGGAACTGACTTCGGATGCCAATGTCCTTGAAGCAATTGAGCTCTTGGAATCTGATGGCGACTTTGGTTCGCGTCTGGCCGCCGCCGCCCTCAAGCGGACCCAGTCCAAGGTGACCTACGATGCCGCCTATTATAACATCGATTTTCCCTATGGTGACGTTCCCGCTGACAAGGGAGTGTGCACCGATGTCGTAATCCGGAGCTTCCGGGGGCTTGACATCGACCTTCAGGAACTGGTGCACAGTGACTTGAAGGCGAATTTCCGCGCTTATCCTCAGCTTTGGAAGGCCAAAGGTCCAGATACCAACATCGATCACCGTCGCGTGCCCAATCTTCAGCGCTTTTTCAGCAGAAATGGCCAGGCTTTGGCCATGACGACCGAGGAATCAGACTATTCCGTGGGTGACGTGGTGGCTTGGCGCCTCGTGAATGGCCAGACCCACACCGGGATTGTCGTTCCTGGACCCGGAGCGCGGAAGTCGGAGAAATGGATCGTCCACAATATCGGCCGAGGTCCGGTTTGGGAGGAAGCTCTCTTCGACTTTAAGATCATCGGGCACTATCGCTACGGGAAGTAGGGAGTGCTTGTCGCGGGATGGAATTGATTCCAAGCTGTGGCTCGAATGATGAAACAACTTGCTGGGTTCGGTCGCCAGGGAATATTCACTTTGCTTTTTTTTGTTGGGCCGATCTGTCTCAGTGCCAAAGAGACAGTTCTGAAGGTGGCCTGTGTGGGAGATAGTATCACCGAAGGGAGTGGACTGAAAAACAAGGTGCTCGAGAGTTATCCCGCGCAGTTGGGAAAAATCCTTGGTGAGAGGTTTGAGGTGGGAAATTTCGGGCACAGTGGGCGGACTCTGCTGAAAGATGGGGATGCGCCCTATTGGCAGAGTGAGCTCCTCAAGAAGGCGTGGCTCTTTTGGCCTGATATCGTTGTGATCAAATTTGGTACGAATGATTCGAAGTCGTGGAATTGGAAATATGGAAAGCATTTTGAGCGAGATTACACCGCTTTGATCAAGACTTTCTCGATGCTGCCATCGTCACCGAAGATTTTCTTATGTCGTCCGGTCCCAGCATTCTCGGGTCGATTTGGAATCAGCAATGAAGTCATTTCCAAGGAGCAGATCCCGATGATTGACAAGATTGCAGCGGAGCAGGGGCTGGAGGTGATCGATCTCAACGAAGCTCTCAGAGGAAAGGCGGAGTTCTTTCCTGACGAGATTCATCCGAATGTCGACGGGGCAAAGTTGATGGCGGAGGTTGTCTCTGGGGCCTGCCTGAAAGCAGAACCAACGGTGAGGAATTACCATCTCTTTGGAAATCTCGATCAGGAGAGCCCGATTTATGAACCGGGGGAGAAGATGACTTTCACGATTAAGTTGATATCGGATAAGAAAGTGGTGTCGGGACTGATCCTGAAGTGGAAGCGGACGGGAGACGATGGTTTGGAGGAGTCGGGAGAGTCACATTTGGTGAGAGAGGGGTGCGAGATTGTCAGTTCTACGAAAAAGCCCGGATTCGTGCGGATTTGTGCGACGCTTTGGCGGGGGAATGAGCCGGTGAAGGGTCCGGATGGCAAGAATATCTTTTTTGACGGTGGGGCCTGTGTCGCTCCGGGGACACTTCGTGGCTTACCTGAGCCGGAGGATTTCGACGAATTTTGGGCGGAGCAGAGAAAAGTGCTGGCTGCCGTGCCGCTCAAGGTGCTCGAGATGAAAGAGGTGCCGGGCGACGACAAGGTGGTGGTTTACGATATGAAAATCGCTTGTGCGGGAGGGATACCCGTGTCGGGATATTTGGTGATGCCGATAGATGCCACCGAAAAATCGCTGACGGCCGAGGTGGCCTTTCAGGGATACGGAGTAAAGTCAGCGAGGAAAAATATCGATTCCGGACGCGACAAAATCTTTTTCGTGATCAACGCGCACGGAATAGAGAATGGACAACCAGCGGAGTATTATCAGAAACTGGCAAAGGGAAAGTATCGTGCCTATGGCTTTAGTGATGAGAAAAACTCAAAACGCCAGACGAGTTTTTTTCGATGGATGTATCTCCGTGAGCTGCGGGCTCTGGAATACGTGAAGTCGCTTCCGGCCTGGAATGGCAAAGATCTGGGGGCGACCGGCGGGAGTCAGGGCGGTATGCAGTCTCTGGCGGCGGCGGGGCTCGACACGGATGTGACCTATTGTTACGCGCGGTCGCCGTGGGGTTGTAATTTCGGAGGGAGAGAGCAGGGAAGGATCGTGGGAAACTGGGATGTTAAAAATACTCCTGCGCTGGGATACTTTGATCCCATCAATTTTGTGAAACGGGCGAACCCGAGTTGCAAATTGCACCTTGTCACGAATCTTGGTGACTATGTTTGTCCTCCGTCCGGGGTTTGGGTTGCTTTCAACAATTTCGCGGGGCCGAAATCAATGACGGTGAAACAAGGCTGCACTCACGATTACGAGATGCCCAATTTCCCCTCGATGGTGATTGAGAAATGATCAGGCGGGCTCTTCCAATTCTTTTTCAGACCTTGAAATGATTGCATCAAAAAAAGCGGATTGATCATCCCGGACGATGGCGATAAATTTGGGTTCTGGAAGGTGGGTGGTTTGGGATTGGCCAGAGGGGAGGTTATTCGCTCATGCGGCCGCAGCAGTTTTTGTATTTTTTTCCTGACCCGCAGCTGCAGGGTTCGTTGCGACCAATCTTGGCGACAGGGCGGCGCTTTGGAAGGTTGAGCTTGAGCTTTCCTTCGTTCGGTGTGCCGGCCGAGGAGCCTGCGGATCCGGAAGAGGCGACGTTGTCGTTGGAGACGCTGTCTTCCGTGCCGCCGGAGGTTTGCTGGGGCGCATCGGCGAGGACGGAGTCCATGGGCTGCACGGTGGTGAAGCGGAAGATGTTGTGCGTCGAAGCATCATCGATACTGTCCATCAGGGTGACGAAGAGTTTGTAGGCTTCGGTTTTGTATTCCTGAAGCGGATCCTTCTGTCCCTGGGCGCGGAGTTGGACGCCCTCGCGGAGGGAGTCCATCGCGTAGAGGTGTTCTTGCCATTTTTGGTCAATGGCGTGGAGCATGATGTGGCGTTCGAGGTTTTCGAGGTGCTCGGGATTTTCCGAATCAACTTTGCGCTTGTAGGCTTCGTGAATCTTTTCGGTGATGAAAGTGATGTTGCCTTCGACGTCTCGGGTTTCGAATTGCGCCGATCCCAGGGTGAGGTGGAGCGGGAAGGTCATGTTGGCCCAGTGGAGCATTTCGACAAAGTCAGGTTGTCCGTCGTCACGCTCTTCCGTGAAGTGGCTGACTTGGGCTTCGACCACGCGGTCGATGACTTCCATGATTAACTCGCGGGGATCCTCGGATTTCAGAACCTGGTTGCGGTATCCGTAAACAACCTCACGTTGGCGGTTCATAACGTCATCGAAGTCGAGGACATATTTCCGGCGGCGGTAGTGAAGTTGCTCTACGCGCTTCTGGGCGGTTTCGACCGAGCGGTTAAGCCAGCGGTGTTCAAGAGCTTCGCCGTCTTCCATACCGAAGCGTTCCATCATGTTGGTCATACGGTCGGCGGCGGCGAAGTTACGCATCAGGTCATCTTCGAAGGAGATGAAGAACTGGGATTCACCGGGATCGCCCTGACGAGAACAACGACCGCGCAGCTGACGATCAATCCGGCGTGATTGGTGGCGTTCGGTTCCGATGACGAAAAGCCCGCCGGCATCGGCTACGCCCTCGCCGAGCTTAATGTCCGTTCCGCGTCCCGCCATGTTGGTGGAGACGGTCACGGACTCGAGTTGGCCGGCATTCTTGATGATTTCAGCTTCTTGGAGGTGATATTTGGCGTTCAGGACCGAGTGGGGAAGCTTCGCGCGTTTCAGCATACGGGCGAGCGTTTCCGAGGCTTCGACCGAGGCGGTCCCTACGAGGACGGGCTGGCCTTTTTTGTGGCATTCCTCGATACGGTGGACCACAGCGTTGAATTTTTCACGGCGGGTCTTGAAGACCTGGTCGTTCGAATCCTCCCGCTGGTTGTCGCGGTGCGTCGGAATGGGGAGAACGTCGAGATTGTAGATGTCGTGGAATTCCGCCGCTTCCGTTTCCGCGGTTCCGGTCATGCCGCCGAGTTTTTCGTATAGACGGAAGTAATTCTGAATCGTGATGGTTGCGTAAGTCTGGGTCTCACGCTCGATCTCCACGCCCTCCTTGGCTTCGACAGCTTGGTGGAGGCCGTCGGACCAACGACGTCCGGCCATTTCACGACCGGTGTTCTCGTCAACAATGACGACCTTGTTGTTTTTGACCACGTATTCGTTGTCTTTCTCGTAAAGGCAATAGGCCTTGAGAAGCTGGGAGATAGCATGCACGCGTGTGCCCTGGGCGTCCATGCTGGTTTGGATTTCTTCCTTCCTCGTGATGCGCTCTTCGTCGCTGAGTTCGAAATCGGCGTCGATGTTGGCGAAGGCTTCGGCAAGGTCGGGGATGACAAAGGCTTCGGGTTGGTCGGGTGAGAGGAATTCCCGGCCGTTTTCCATGAGGTCGGCGTCGTGGCCCTTTTCATCTATGGTGAAGAGAAGCTCCTCCTTGATGGCGTAGAGGTCTTTCTTACGAGTGTCCTGATAGAAGGCGAGCTCGGTTTTTTCGAGGAGGCGACGGGTGTCGGGATCCTCCATGAAGCGCATGAACTGACGGTTACGCGGTTGGCCGAGTTTGATTTTGAAGAGCGCTCGTCCGGCGGTGTCCTCGTCCTCTTCGTCGATGGCTCTTTTGGCTTCGGCGGCGAGTTCGTTGCAAAGGTGATTTTGCTTTTTCACCAACTGCTCGATCATGCTGCGGTAGCGCTTGTATTCCTCGGTGTTGGAGACGACAGCAGGACCGGAAATGATGAGCGGTGTCCGAGCTTCATCGATGAGGATGGAGTCAACTTCGTCCACAATGGCAAAGTAGTATCCGCGCTGGACTTGATCCATTGTGGAACTGGCCATGCCGTTGTCGCGGAGGTAGTCGAATCCAAATTCTGCGTTGGTTCCGTAAGTGATGTCGCAGGCGTATTGCTCACGACGGATGTGCGGTGGGAGTTGATTCTGAATACAGCCAACGGTGAGACCGAGGAATTTGAAGACGGCCCCCATCCATTCGGAATCGCGTCGGGCGAGGTAGTCGTTGACGGTCACGACGTGGACGCCGAGGCCAGTCAGGGCATTGAGGAAGACAGGAAGAGTCGCGACGAGAGTCTTACCCTCACCGGTCTGCATTTCGGAAATCATGCCGCGGTGAAGGGCGATGCCTCCGATGAGCTGAACATCGAAGTGAACCATTTCCCAGGGCATTTTGTCGTCGCAAACATCGACCTCTGACCCACAGAGACGACGGGCGGCGTTTTTAACACAGGCGTAGGCTTCTGGGAGAATCTCATTGAGATATTTGTCACGTAGGACCGGGAAGTCGTCTTCGATCTCAGCAAAGGCGGCCTTGGCGGTGCTGATGTCGTCGAGCGATGAAGTATTAGAAATTTCACTGGGGAGCTGAGGGAATTCCTCGCGGAGGGAATCGAGGCGATTCATCAGTCCGGAGGCGATTTCGCTGACGATGGCCTCGTCCATGAGTTCGAGTTCACGCTTGTTGGGGAGTTGCAGGGGCAGGAAGCGATGGAGGTATTTCTGCCATCCGTCGATTCGCTCCAAGAGTTGCTCGACACTTTCCTTTTGATATTGCTGCTCAAGCTCGTTGATTTTGGCCACAACCGGGCGCATACGCTTGAGTTCGCGCTGGTTCTTCGAGCCAACGATTTTCTGCAGGGTCCACTTAATCATGAAATTTCAGGCGGGTTTTCCGCCAAGGCGCGAAGAGATACACGGGGAAGGCCCGAGAAGCAAGGGAGGTATCGTAGAAAGACTGGTAAACTGAGGGCCGCAATTCGGTTCGAATTTGGCCAATTTTGGTGGGGAATGCTCCCAAGGGCGAGGGATTCAGTTTAATTGGGAGGATTTGATGAGAGAACTCGCCAAACACACCACCTCCGACATCTTCGGGTCTAAGGATGTGGGTGAGGCAGTTCGAGAGTTGATGCCGACTATGCACTACGCGGCAGCTCGATTTATTGTAAATTTAACGAAGTAGGCTCGGATGGGCCTGCTCTTTTTTTGGATCAGGAGCTAAATCTTCGACCAGTTGATTTTGGATTTGAGGCGGACCTTGTTGAGGTTTCGTTGTATTGCCTTTCGGCTTTACAGTATTGATGGCGGACGAGCAGGCCTTGAATGTGATTGTGGGAATTGAGGGAATATTTTGGACTGTATTGAGGGAAACGCAGTTTCCGGCCATGGTCGGGTCAGGTTAGCAATCGAGGTGTCCGGAGAACTGCCACACAACTGGCATGAATTAAGCATTGCGCAGCGGATTGCGGGCGATAGCTTCGCCCCAGATTTCAGCAAT
>PBTU01000187.1 GCA_002729295.1 Verrucomicrobiales bacterium
AATGTCACAAATGCCACTCTGTCACTTCAGAGAAACTCAAGGCCGATCTCTACCTCGATACACTTAAAGGGCTTCTAAAAGGGGGCGATTCCGGGCCCGCCCTGATTCCAGGCGACCCCGAGAAGTCCCTCCTTATCGAAGTCATCCGATATGAAGATACCGATATGGAAATGCCTCCAAAATCGAAGCTTCCCGATGCCGTCATCGCAGACTTCGAAAACTGGGTCAAAAACGGAGCGGCCTGGCCGGAAGAAGCCCCCCCGACCGCTGGAGACAACGCCATCGCCTTTGACCTCGAAAAACGCAAATCGGAACACTGGTGCTGGAAGCCTCTCGCACCCGCTCCTCGCGCACCAGGCTTCATCGATCAACTCGTCGGCGAGAGACTCAAAAAAGCCAAGCTCCGCCCCGCTCCCCACGCCGAACCCTCAACCCTTCTGCGACGCCTGACCTTCGACCTCACCGGCCTTCCTCCGACTCCACAGGAAATCGACGAATTCAAAAAAGCCGCCGCCAGCAATCTCGATACCGCTGTTAAATCCGCGGTAGACCGCCTCCTTGCCTCACCTCACTTCGGTGAACGCTGGGGGCGTTACTGGCTCGACCTGATGCGCTACGCCGAAACCCACGGTCACGAGTTTGACTACCCCATCCACAACGCTCACCAATATCGCGACTACGTCATCCGCGCCCTCAATGCCGATGTCCCTTACGACCTCTTCGTCGCCGAACATATCGCCGGCGACCTGCTTCCGAAACCAAGACTCAATCCTCAAAACCAAACCAACGAGTCAATCATCGCTACCGGCTTTTGGTATCTCGGTGAAGCCGTCCACGCCCCCACCGACGTGCGACTAGACGAGGCCAACCGCATCGATAACATGGTCGATACCTTTTCCAAATCCTTCCTCGGCCTCTCCATTGCCTGCGCCCGCTGCCACGACCATAAATTCGACGCCATCTCCACCGCGGACTATTACGCCCTCACCGGCTTCCTCCAAAGCACCCGCCGAAACGAACACAAACAAGATCCCGGTCAAAAAATCGCGACCGGCATTTCCGAGATCGAAAAAATCGCCGCCGCCGGAAACAAGGAAAGTAAAAACCTCGCCGCCTCTTCGACATCGACCTCCGAAATTCCCAACGGGCTCCTCCTCCCCACCAACTCCCGTTGGTTCACCTCCGGCCACGCTTTTGGTGATTCCTATCTCCCCGCCCTCACCTGGAATCCCATCCAGAATACCACCACCGAGCATGCGGTCTACGATAGCAGCCGCTACGGCGAAAAACTCCACGGAGTTCTCCGCACGCCCACTTTCGAGATCACCGGCGACCGCGTTCACCTCTACGTTAAGGGAAATGCCAAGGTCCAACTCATCATCGACGGATACTTCATGGGTGGCTTCAATGGCCTCCTTTTCGGCGGCATGCGGAAGGACATCAAAACCGGCGACAAATGGCAGTGGATTACCCTCAGCAGCAAAGACATCGCCCTAAAGGCCGGCCAAAAAGCTTACCTCGAAATCATCGACAACGGTGGGGGATCGGTCTCCGTCATGGCAGTCACCAACGCCCGTGACATCCCAAAGGTCGACCAAATCTTCACGCCAAATCCTCTCGCTGCGAAAATCCAAGAACAATTCGGCGACAAGCTGACCAAACTTTCCAGCGAGGCCAAAGAACTCTCAAAGGCCATCCCCAACCCCACGGCCACCATTCTCACGGTCACGGACGGTACGCCAGAAAACGACTACATCCACATCCGTGGTTCCCACAAAAATCTCGGCAAGGAAGTTCCTCGCCGTTTCCTCACCGCCCTCGGCGGCGAAGAAATCCCGCCACCAAGCGAAGCCTCCGGTCGACTCGAACTGGCTGAACAGGTCGTCTCCAGAACAAACCCGCTCACCGCCCGCGTCGCCGCCAACCGGATTTGGCACCACCTCTTCGGTCGGGGCATCGTACCCACCATCGACGACTTCGGCCCCATGGGCATCCCGCCCTCCCATCCCAGGCTCCTCGACTCCCTGGCTACCGCTCTCATCGAAAACAAATGGTCCCAAAAAGACCTCATCCGCCAAATCGTCCTCTCCAAAACCTACCGCCAATCAGCCAATTCCCACCCAGACCTGAATCGCCAGTATCTCGCCGACACCGACCCCGAAAACATCCTCCTTCACAAGGCTCCCGTCCGACGCCTTCAGGCCGAAGCCATCCGCGATTCCATGCTCGCCATCTCAGGACGACTCGACCCAAAACTCTACGGAAATTCTATTTCAGTCCACATTACCAGCTTCATGCAAGGAAGAGGCCGCCCCAAATCCGGGCCTCTCGATGGGGCCGGCCGCCGCTCGATATACACCAGCATCCGCCGGAACTTCCTCCCACCCATGATGCTCGCCTTCGACATGCCCAGCCCCTTCTCCGCAGTCGCCCGCCGCACCGTCTCCAACGTCCCCGCCCAGGCCTTGACCTTGATGAATGACCCCTTCGTCCTCAGCGAGGCCAAACGGTGGGCCGACTCCACGGCGAACATCGAGGAAGACCGGAACCGCATCGAAACGATGTTCCAGCAAGCATTCGCCCGTCATCCATCCCAGGATGAATTAAAGACCGCACTTGCCTGGATACAAACTCATCCTGCTGAGAGAACAGCCTGGCAGGACTTCGCTCACTCCCTCTGGAACGCCAAGGAGTTCATCTTCTTAAACTAATTGCTGCCACTTTCAAACCTTCTACACGACCATGCACTGCCAAAATTTCCGCCCCACTGCCTTCTCTCGACGCGACATGCTTCAACAATCCGCTTGCGGATTTGGTGGCGTCGCCCTCTCAGCTCTTCTGGGGGAAAACGCCTACGGGGAAAACGCAGACTACAATCCCAAAAATCCCCTTGCGCAAAAGAAGCCGCACTACACTCCCAAGGCCAAGAACATCATCTTCCTTTACATGGATGGCGGCCCTTCCCAGGTCGACACCTTCGACTACAAACCGGCCCTCGAAAAATACAACGGGCAGGATCCCCGAAAAGCTATCGGCAAACTTGAGCCCACCCAATTTGACAACATCGGCAAGGTCATGCAATCGCCCTGGAAGTTCAAACAACACGGCCAATCGGGAGCCTGGGTCAGCGACCTCTTCCCCCATATTGCCAAGGTCGCCGACGACCTCACCTTCATCAAATCAATGACCTCCAAGTTTCCCGAACACACCGCGGCGAACTACTTCCTCCACACCGGATCAGGCCTCCAGGGACGTCCTAGCATGGGGGCCTGGGTCGGCTATGGCCTCGGTACCGAAAACCAAAACCTTCCCGGATTCGTCGTCCTCAACGGAGGTCTCATCCCGCCGGGTGGGCTCGACAATTTTAATTCCGGATACCTTCCCGCCGCTTACCAAGGCTCGGTCTTCAACTCTGGAAATACCCCCGTGGCCAATATCAAACCGGCCGAGGCGAATACCGAACTGCAAAAACGTAAACTGAGGCTCATGAGAGATCTCGACCTGGCCGCGAAGTCCCGGTTCGCCGGCGAAGAGCAAATCGAATCTGCCATTCTCAACTACGAAACCGCCTTCCGGATGCAGGCCGCGGTCCCCGAGCTTCTCGACCTCAAAGGCGAGTCCGACACCGTGAAAAAAATGTACGGTCTGGAGTCCGATTTCAATCAGACCAAAACTTTCGGCCGTCAATGTCTCCTCGCCCGACGCCTTGTGGAGCGCGGCGTCCGCTTCATTGAACTCACCTGCCCCGGCGGCAATGGCGATCGCTGGGACCAACACAACAATCTCGTCGACGGTCACGGTAAAAACTGCAAAACCGTCGACCAACCTATCGCCGCCCTGATCACCGATCTGAAAAAACTCGGCCTTCTCGACGAAACGCTCGTCGTCTGGACCGGCGAATTCGGACGCACCCCCTTCGCCCAGGGCGGAAACGGGCGCGACCACAACCCCTTCGGCTTCACCACGTGGATGGCCGGCGGCGGCGTTAAGCCGGGAATTAGCTACGGAGCAACCGACGACTGGGGCTACAAGTCCATCGAAAACAAAGTCGAGATCCACGATCTCCACGCCACCATGCTCCACCTCCTCGGTATCGACCACACCAAGAGTACCTTCCGCTTCTCCTCAAGAGATATGCGCCTCACCGATGTCCACGGCCACATCCTCCACGATATATTGTCTTAGCAAGGACCTCTCATTCCAAGAGTCCAATCGCTCCAGGGCTCCGAAGCTCTTGTCTTTTCCTCCTGATAGTTCGAACATCATTGCATGCGATTCTTCACGCCGATCTGTGCCGCCTTGGTCGTGACTTCACCCGCCAGGGCTCACGAAATCCCTTTCGTCGATCTGGCCGACGACTACTACCGTCAGGTTTTGGTGGATCATGAATCCGGACAATATCTTGGACATCCAACGACCTGCCTGCTCGATGACGGCAAGACTATCTTGACCGTTTTCCCGAAAGGTCATGGGCGTGGTGGGATCGTTTACAAGCGCTCCACCGATGGCGGACTCACTTGGTCGAAGCGTCTCCCGACTCCAAGGTCATGGATCAGTTCGAAGGAGGTCCCCACCCTTCATCAGGTGACAGATTCCGCTGGCAAAAAACGCATCATCATGTTCTCAGGCCTGCATCCGATTCGCATGTCGGTTTCCGAGAACGAAGGCGCATCCTGGTCCGAGCTAAAACCGATCGGCAATTTTGGCGGAATCGTCGCGATGGGATGTCACATGCGGGTGAAAGACAAACCCGGACACTACTTCTGCCTCTTCCATGACGACGGTCGATTCATGGAAAAGAACGGCAAACGCGAGAGGCCAGTCGTTTTTAAGCTTCTCCAAACAAACTCAACCGACGGCGGCCTGACTTGGTCGGACCCAAAGGTCATTCAAAAGTCTTCGGAGGTTCATCTCTGCGAGCCGGGGATTATCCGCTCACCTGACGGCAAGCGCCTCGCTGCCTTGCTCCGGGAAAACTCCCGCAAGAAGAATTCTCACATCATCTTTTCTGACGACGAGGGCGAAACCTGGAGCGAACCCCGCGAGCTGCCGATCTCACTTACCGGCGACCGGCACACCGGAAAATACGGACCCGATGGGCGGCTCTTCATTTCCTTCCGCGGCATTTCCCCCGGCAACAAGGTGATGGGATCCGGAGAAGTGACCGGCCCCATGCCAAACGCCGGCGACTGGTCCGGTTGGGTCGGAACCTGGAGCGATCTCGAAAAAAGCACTCCCGGTCAATACGTCGTCCGCATCATGGACAATAAAAAGGGCCACGACACAACCTACCCCGGCGTTGAAATTCTTCCCGACGGCACCTTCGTCACCGTGACCTACGGCCACTGGACTCAAGGCGAGGCACCCTACATCATGAGCGTCCGCTTTACCCTGGAAGAACTGGACGCCAAGGCAAAGAAAGCCTCGAGAGTAAAACTGAGTGACGATTGGAAAAAGGTCTCGTCCCGATGAGGGGCTAGTCAAGGGCGACCGAGATCCGCAATTTGCGACGAGGCGAACCATCCAGCGTGGCGGTGGCACGCCGGGTGTGGACTTCTCCCGCCGGGGGATCCAACTCGACGGTGTCGGCGTTCCAATTAAGGAGGTCGACTGAAGTCTGAGGAGTAAGCGTAACGTCGCCAGCAAGCGGATTGGTCCCGTAACGAATCGCGACGTAATCGACGCCAGCGACATCAGTGATGAACACCTCGATCTCAGGGAAGGAGGCAGAATCAGCAGGAGAGGAAGCAAGAGCATATTCGACGAGATTCGCCCAGCCATCCCCATCGGGGTCGGCACCGGGGTTAGTGTCGGCTCCCGGAAGCAAGGCAAATGCGGTCGCCGCCCAGGAGTCGTAATCCCCAGTTGGAATGGTGAATCCGGCCGGAGTTCCGCCGAGTTCGGGGCTCGCCTGCCAACTCTCGGACAAGGCATGGTCGGGGTTTGTGTTGGGAGCAATCAGTTGGAGCGTGAACCCTTCACCATCAGCCGCAGTCGGCCACGGGGCACTATCGGAGTAGGCGAAACTGCGGATGATGCTGCTCGCCGAGCCAAGGAGAGTGATCGTTTCGCCGTTGTTACTGAGTTTTGAGTCGCTGCCAAATTCGCCCGCAATCCGCACGGCGGCTTCGCTTCCGTAACGAGCTTCAAAAGCGTCGCGGTCTTCGACAATGAGCGCAAACTCGCCGGGCTGAAGCAGGGTTACCGGCGTCCCAATCGAGAAATCAAATTCGACACCCTGTGAGAAGCTGATCTGGGTAAGGTCGATCGCCTCGGCGCCGATGTTCATGAGCTCGATAAACTCAAAGTCGGTCCGACTGTTTGCGACGGCAAGCTCCGCAGGAGTTGACGGAGGCAGCGGACGGTAGTTGATCTCGCTGATGGCGAGATTCGATGACGAAGCCAGGGTGCCCACGAGGAAAGTTGCTTCAGTGAGGGCCGAGAGAGAGCCTCCAGGTGCCTGTGCACGGGCCCGAATGCGCGCGGTCGCATCGAGAGTGATCTCACCAGTGTAAAGTATGGCCGTCGGGGTGGGACCGCCCCCTGCGGTAATCACCGATGCGCTCAGAAGAGGGCTGCAGAGAAGATCGCTGCTGGTCGATGAATCATTGAGCGCATGGATTGCGAGCATGTTTCTCCCGGCAAGGAGAGAGGTGCGGAAGACCGAGATGTCGAAGTTCTGATATACTTCCGCCTGGGGATCAGAACGATTCCCGACAGCGCCTGAATTCCAGACCAAGTCTACGGGGTCATTGGATGAAGCAACCCGATTCCCATTCAAATAAGCGACGAAACCATCGTCGTATTTCATCGAGAGAGTGAGTTGGTTAATCGAGCCAAGATCGGTGCCGGCTTCGATGTCAAAAGGAATGCGAACATAAACACTGGCATTAGTCGCGGATGCCTCAGTGACATCAAGATTGATGAGAGGCTGGTAATTCACACCGCTTGTTTCGTAGCCGATACCGGTTTGCCCAGTCAACCAAGAGGCGATATTTGGTGGGTTGCTGGCCCGGGTCCACTGCGCAATCGCCAGCGAGAATCCGAAGTTTTCGGTCGAAGGCACAAGTGCCCTGGCCGGAACAGTCTCACCC
>PBTU01000188.1 GCA_002729295.1 Verrucomicrobiales bacterium
GAAGTGCGCATCAGTCCCTGCGTGGTCGATTTGGATGATCCGGGTGACGAGCGCATGGCACAGATCCTCATCGACCAGATTCATGCCTCCCGTGAGAAGCGCGGATTCACCTCTCCTTCCATTGCACTCGTGGATCACGGTGCACCTCGTATCAAGGTCACCGAAGTGCGCAACCATCTAGGTGCGCAAGTTCGCCGGCTGCTCCCGGAATGTGAATTCCCCCAAGTCGTGGCCTGTTCCATGGAGCGCCGTGATGGCGATGAGTATGCCTTTAACGAACCTCTCCTCGAACGCGTCATCGGCACCGAGGGTTTCCACAAGGAAATCATCGTGTCTATGCTCTTCGCCTCACCCGGCCGCCATGCGGGACCCGGCGGCGATGTCGCTAAGATCTGCGAGGAAGCTGCCAAGTCCCATCCAGACCTCCAATGGCAGATGAGCGATCTCGTGGCCGGACACGACGGCATCATCGACATCTTGAGCGATCGCTTCGCAGAAGGGCAGGCCTCCGACCCGGTTTCCTGGGAGGGTGAAATTCCTAACTGGGAAGCCCCGAAGTAGTAAACTGCGGCCCCCTTTCTCCCCCATGCATTCCGCCAAAATCGAGTTTCCGCGGCGTTTCCGCTAAAAGAAAATTCCGAGCACTACAATCTGGGATCTTGATAACCGGACAACTTTTTCAAAAAGAAAGCCACACTCCTTTTGAAGGATGGCTTAGAGATCGAAGTGTGACCCGATTACTCAGGGATCTCGTTGAGGGTGTAGTAAACGTCCGGGTGCCACAGAGAATCTCCTTTGGCTGATTTTAGTCCGCCAAGTTTAAAGTGATGAACGTGGCCGCGCACGCGTCCCGAAACCTTCAAGTTGATAGATTTTCGGTCAGCTGAGACGGTGACAGAGTCAATCTTCGGGGTGACCTTGTCGACTTCAGGACTTCCGTATCCACTTTTGTAAACGTAGGTCCAGGCCGCACAGTCGTATGATTTTATATCTCTGGCAGAAGCTGCGTTGATTGGTTCGGTGAAGGTAATGGTGAAGCCATCTGGCTTTGCGTGCATCTCGTGCATTTCGAAGGGAGTTTTCCCGGTCCAGCGCACGCGCTCGAAAGTGAAGTTCTTGCCGCCCCGGGCACCCCATCCACGATTTGTTCCACCAACGAAGAGCGTCGCCTCATCACCCATCCGAGCTGGAACGATTCCAGAGCGAAAATCTTCGAGATATTTCCAAACAGCGCCTTGATAGAGTCCTTTGACCTTTTCTAGATAGACACGTTGGACTTGGGAGTGAGTCTGCTCTCCAACGAGAACCTGTCCCCCAAATGGACCAAATTTTCCTTTTGAACTATCATAGATGACGGCAGTTGGGGACTGACCAACTTTGCCGTGTGGCAAGATAATCGCGGGGGGAATGATCCGCTTATCCTTGTCGTGTTCGATGACCATCCGTGAATCGCTTTTTGGATTAGGTGGCTTTTCCATGCCCTCAACGAGATCAACGTATTTGTTTCCGGTCGGGTTCCCCATGAAGCCGCCGGGCTTGAGCCACTTGAGCGCGGAAGATCCATTCCAGAGTCCTTGGTTGTCGGTGTAAAATGCGTCGCCTGCTTGGTTGAACCCGATTCCGCCCGGAGAACGAATACCAGGGCAGGTCGGAGTGGCTGTGCCATCGAGATTATAACGATAACACCATCCACGCCACGGAGATTTCTGGCTCGCACCACCCGAACCAGTGAGGCAATGAACGACCCAGACATCTCCATTTTTATCGGGATCAGATCCGAAATTATACTCGTGATAGTCACCGTCAATTCCCCAATGGTGGGTTACAGTTTCGAAGTTATCAGCTCTACCGTCACCGTCAGTATCAGTGAGTTTTGTAATTTCGGGGCGCTGGGTGACAAAAAGTGACCCATCTCGGTAGAACATTCCGAGAGGCTCATGGAGGCCTCGCGCGTAGAGAGTCCATGTGACCTTTGAAAGATCTTTTCCATAGGCGCCCTCGCAGACCCAGATATCACCGCGCCGGGAGGAAACTGCGACCTTTTTGTCAGGCATAATGGCGATTCCACCAAGCTCGAGAACCTCGCCTTCCGGCATTGGGATTTCTTCGCGAAGGTAGAATTCAGATTGGCGTGGGTCTGCCAAAGCAGTGGAGATGAGAGCGGCTGAGAAAATAAAGTTTTTCATGATATAAAATTTTTTGGGGTTGGAATACCTAATTACTTCCACGTGTAATCGACGGTTACATTATGTTTCCCTGGAGTGAGTGGAATTGGAATCAGGAGTTCGTTTTCACGGGTGAATGGAGGGAATTCGGAGACAGGCACACTTATGACAAGATCGTTCTCAAAGCTGTAGGTTCTCTCGTTTCCACTTTGAACGCTTCCACCGCTTAACACCCGAAAGTAAAGCTGCTCGCCTGCAGATCCGGGAGAGGGCACATTAATCGTGATAGTTCGAGTAAAGCCGGATCCATCATCTTTCGGGGCAGGGTAATCGAGTGCTGCAACTGGGCCAAAGTGATACTTGAAAGTGGGCTGCTGTTGCTTATTGAGACTATAGCCTTTGAAGCGTGGCGCCATCTTTACGTCAGTCTTGTTTGGCCATTTGGAGGTCTGACTCTCAAGAATGGCAAATGGAATGCCGCGATTCAGAGTGATCACTTGTTCGCCTGCTGGCGGTTGGAAACCCTGGCCACGGTTAATCCAATGGCGTCCGCCATCAATGAAGTCGCCTTTCCAAATCATATCGAGACTCATAGAATCAGCGCTGAAGGCCAAATTTACTCCCTCGGAGTATCCTGCGCCAATCCCCCGAGGGTCGGTGCCTGCGATGAAATTACGGTAAATGATTGCCTCTCCTGCCGGAGCGACCACCGGGATGCTTTTTCCGCCGCCACCTCGGTTGCTCCCTGCACTCGTTTTGCTATCAGAAAGGTATTGCTTTTTCATTTTTGGGCCTTCCCAAGACAGCGAGAGATGCTCTACACCGGAGAGTTCATAATATTCAACCTTGATATCAACACGCCCCTTTTTGAGATTGATTGCTTCTTTAGACGGCTTGCCAGCCGGGCCGACGTAGTTTCGGGTGATAATTTCTTTCCCGCCTATTGCTAACGAGCCACCATCGTCAGTGTCGTAAATGAAGGTATATTTTCCGTCGCGCGGAACGTCGAGCCAGCCCTCCCAAACAATTCCATAATTATCACGAGCATTCTTCTTGAGTGCTGCGTGCTGAAGAGAGATGACGCCTTTTTTTTCTTCTTCGACGTTGACTGCTTTGGTTTTGCGTAGGTCGGCGAGAGTCCTGAAGCTGCCCAGGTGTGTGTATGACAGCAGATCTCTGATCACTGGCAGCTTTTCGGTGGGATTCCCCGACTTACTCACCCTCATGACCCCGTTCATCAATTGGAAATGCCCGGGGAAAGTGCAGATATAAGGGTAATTGCCCTCTTTGCTTGGAACCTTGAAAAAAATTGTAGCCTCCTCCTTCGGTTGGACCATCCCGGAACTTGCTAAAATGCGAGGGTGTCCTTTTGGTTCCCAGTTCTGCTCAACTCCTTTATCTCCGAGTTTTAATACTGCATCGATCACTTCCTTCCCCTTGTCTCCGCCCTTTGTCTTTCCGGGCGTGCAGAGGACAAGATTGTGGGGAAGACTATCTAGATTTTTCAATACGAGCTTGATCTTGGCATTTGGTTTCACGCTGAAGCTACCGATACTATACTTCATCTTAGCTTCCAAAGTGTTGATCACGATCTCTCGATCGATTTTTCCAAACCCCTTGGGGGGCTGGTCGGCCTGAGATTGAACCCCAGTGAAGACAAATGTAATTAGACCAAAAAGAGCAGCATTTGAGAGTGTGAGAGAATTCTTCATGAGTATTATTCTTGGCCTTAATACGATCGTTTTGGCGATGTCTGACAAAAAAATTAGGTTGGTTCCTGTCGTGAAGTTTTAACTCAATTCAATTCATTGAAAGATTTAACTGGCAAAACCAGTTTTCCGTCCATCCTAAGTATTACTCTGGGATATCATTGCCTTTTTTCGAACCGATCGTTTGATAGCTACGTGGCCGATTCGGCTATTCACTCTGATTTTTGGTGCCTGCGCTTTTAAGAGCTCTGTGGTGCGCTGGGGTTTTGACCATCGCCGCCACCGCGCAACTCACTTTCTCCCCCATGCATTTCGCCAAACCCGGGCTTCCGCGACCTCAGGTTAAAAACAAGTTCCTGGCAGCAACAGAGACTCCACTCTCTTCCGGAGAAAGCCAGAGGGCCTTTCCTTTGACTGCCTCGCCAGTGCTGCTGTCATTGCGCCACTTTGAAAATTTTGCGCCCGCTTCGCAGAATGAAACTTTTTTGGCCGGCAGCGACCCCATAGAGAGTTTCGTCTTCAGTAATCCCGATGGAATTCTCGGCGATGATTCTTGGTTGTTTTTCCGAGGCATCAAACACCACTGATTTACCGTCTTTGCAAAAGAAATAGAGATGCTTGCCATCCGAAATTGGCGAAGCCCAAGTCGAGGCGGGAAGGCGTTCCTTCCAGAGTTGTTTTCCCGTTTCCAGACTGAGTGCTTGAAGCATACCAGTTCGGTTTACCAGATAGACGACTCCGCGATCAATGATGGGAGAGGCAAAGCTGGAGGTGGCCAAGGTAGTTCGCCAAACCACATGACTCTTGCTGACATCGCCTTTACCATCCATTTTTATCGCCACCGATTGTCGAGGGTCGGAGGAACCGATAATCATGAACTTTCCGTCGGTGGCTGGTGAGGCGACAGTATTCCTTTTGAGGTCCTCGACCCACCAGAGGCGTTTACCATCCTCCGCTCGCAGAGCTTCGGCAATTCCATTGGATGAAATCAAGATCTGTGTTTGTTCACCATTTTGAAAAACAAGTGGAGTGGTCCATGATACCCGGGAGTCCCTATCGGTTTTCCAAATCGTCTTTCCAGATTTCCGGTCGAGACAAAGAAGATACGAGGGGCCATCGTGGTCAATGAGGAGAAATATTTTGCCAGAGGAACCAACGAGAGAGGATCCCACTCCATGTCCCCCCTCAAAGTCTCCAAACTCTTCCTGAAGTTTTCGGTGCCAGAGTTTCTGTCCGTCATGGTCGAAGGCGATGAGATCTCCGGATTCAAAAAAGGAATAAACACCGTTTGGGCCAGCAACAGGAGTTGGGGCGCCTTGTGAGATCATCTTGCTAACCTCCTTGACGGTTTTGGAGGCTGCGACTTTTTGAACCCAATTGCGTTTTCCCGATTTTAGCGAGAAAGCTTCAAGGTAGAGGTGCTCTTTTTGTTTTCCTCCAGTGCTCGTGATATACACGGAATCTTGCCAAACGATGGGGCTGGATTGTCCAAAACCAGACAGTTCGTTTGTCCATGCTATCCCTCTTTCCTTGTTCCAGACTTTTGGGAGCTCGCGGTTTGTTGCCAGCCCCTGGTCTTCCCCCCGAAACTGCGGCCAGTTGGTTTCTTGGGCTTGGCAGTAAGTGGCTTGTAAAATGAGCCCTGCCAGAATGGGATGGAAGTATCGAGAAAGCATGGTGATTGGGAAATTTTAGTAATTATTCCGTGCTTCCCTAGACCGCTTCACACAAAAAGCAAATTCCCAACAGTCAATCAATACCGAATATCGAGAGCCCAGGTGGATCGAGTTTGTAATGATTACGATCTCGCCCTCATGGAATGGAATTTTCCGTAACCTGAATAGATCTAGGGCATTTAATCACCGGTAACATGTGAAACACTCGCAGTCAAATGAGGATCCGTAAGGAAGATTTTTCCGCAGATTAAATATGAGTTGAACCAATTTGAGCCGGTAAATGGCTTCTTTGCAAAGTAACGGGCATCGACTGCGGTTGAAACCATGACTGCGGTTGAAACCAGTCGACGAGACTCGGTTGGATCGATTGCGGTCGGGAGGCCGTCAACGCAAAGTATCATCCCCCCGGAAGACCCTGTATCATTGAAGACTGAGTCGATGAATGGCCCGCCCCCCGAAAATGGACATGGGACTAATTGAGAACCAAGATAGGTGGAGACTTGATCCGTGATGATAGAGTCGCTAAAGAAAAGCCAAATCCGAATCAGGCGATCGCTCCGGAGGAAACACCGATCCGCGGTTTCATTGAGAGATTCGAAAAAGGTGAAGAGATCCGCCACTTTGGAGCCCCCCACCCACTCCTTTTTACCAATCGCGATTCCATCTGGTCTACACCCTGCTTAATATTCCGCCATGCGAGTCCTCATCGCCAACGACAAATTCAAAGGATCCCTCACCGCAACCGAAGCAGCTGAATCCATCGCAGCCGGTCTTCCCGATTCCTGCGAGACCGACATCTGCCCTATTGCTGATGGCGGTGAAGGATTCACCGGAACCATGCTCTCGGCCCTCGGAGGGAAATGGATGACCGTTGATACCGTCGATGCGCTTTATCGTCCAATCAAAGCACGCTACGTCATCACCGACTCCGGTCTCGCAGTCATGGAAATGGCTTCGGCATCCGGCTACGAACTCATCGAAGACAAAGACCGCAACATCCTTCAATCTTCCACCTATGGCACGGGCCTCATGATGAGTCACGCCGCCGCTCAATCTAAAACCGAACGCATTCTCATCGGAATCGGCGGTAGTGCCACGAACGACGGCGGAGTTGGCATGGCCGATGCCCTCGGTGTCCTCTTTCTAGACTCAGAAGAAGATTCCCTGCCCGCGCTCCCTTGCAGTCTTGAAAATCTCGACTCTATCGATTGCGATCAACTCGCGAAACTTCCTCCCGTCGATGTTGCCTGCGATGTTCTCAATCCCCTTCTTGGCCCCGAAGGCGCTACCGCGGTCTTCGGCCCTCAAAAAGGAGCCACTCCGGGAGATCAGGAGCATTTGGAAGAGTTCCTCACCAAGCTCATAAAAGTTTCTAAGACCGAAGACGTCGCCAATCGCCCCGGTGCGGGAGCTGCCGGCGGGCTTGGCTTCGGGCTCATGCATTTCACCAAGGCCGAACTTCATTCTGGCTTTGATATAGTCGCGCAAGCTCTCGAACTCGAAAGCCGCATTGCCACCGCCGACCTTGTCATCACAGGCGAAGGATCTCTCGACGCTCAATCTCTCTCCGGAAAAGGCCCCATCGGAGTCGCCAAAATGGCGCGAGACCTTGGAAAGCCCGTCATCGGACTGGCCGGACACATTTCTCCGGAAGTGTTGAAAAGTAATCTTTTCGCCCAACATGGCTCTTTGAGTGATTTCGATCTGCCATTGGAGGAGTTGATGTCCCGCGCTGCCGAACTCCTCACCGCTAAAGTTCGGGAACTAAGGGACTTGATCCCCCTGATCTAAGCGGCTTAGCTCGCTCCAATGAGTAAAGCAGTTCTCTTATTCTCCGGACAGGGCGCCCAAAAAGTGGGCATGGGCAAAGACCTCGTCGACGCCTATCCCGTCGCACAACGACTCTTCCAGCAAGCCGATGACGTTCTCGGACGCTCCCTGACCTCGATCATGTTCGAGGGTCCCGGCGAGGATCTCACCAAAACCGGAAACTGCCAACCCGCCCTCTTTCTCCACGGTCTCACTCTTCTCTCCATCTTAAAGGAAAAAGTCCCGGCCCTCGAACCTGTCG
Source organism: Verrucomicrobiales bacterium (assembly GCA_002729295.1). Taxonomy (GTDB): domain Bacteria; phylum Verrucomicrobiota; class Verrucomicrobiia; order Verrucomicrobiales; family Akkermansiaceae; genus SW10. Next base: position 7,622 of record PBTU01000188.1, read on the forward strand.
CAGCTGCCGGACTCTCGCTGGGAGAAATGACCGCCCACGCTGCTGCCGGGACATTTGCTTTTGAAGACGGGCTCAAACTCGTTGCCAAGCGCGGTGAATTAATGGACGAAGCCTGCGCCGCCACCTCCGGATCCATGGCTGCCATGATTGGGGGATCCGAAGAGGACGTCCGAAGACTGGCTGATGAATGTAATGTCGACCTTGCCAATCTCAACTGCCCTGGCCAACTTGTTCTCTCGGGATCCGTTGATGGAATCGAGCAAGCTGTTGCCAAAGCCAAGGAATTCGGTCTCCGCATGGGCAAGAAACTTCAGGTTGCCGGAGCGTATCATTCAAGCCTCATGGCCAGCGCCCAGGAAAAGCTCGCCGTCGAGCTCGCCGCTGCCAATATCGGAGCACCGTCCATCCCTGTCATCTCCAATTTTCTCGCCACTCCAGCCGAAGGACCGGACGCCATTCGCGAGTCCCTCACCAAACAAGTGACCGGATCGGTCCGATGGATCGAGTCGATGCAACTTCTTCGCTCGCAAGGTCACGACCTCTTCATCGAACTCGGACCGGGGAAGGTTCTCGCCGGCCTCATGTCCCGAATCGACAAGGAAGCACGAGTCATTTCCATCGATGATGCGGTCTCATTGGAGGCTGCTTTGGCCGAGCTTTAACAAAGGTGAAAAAAAGTGCGGGAATGGCAAAATAGATCTTGCCCGCAGCCGCCACTCGCCATAGCGTCCCGCCGTCTTAACCGACTATGCGGAGCGGTAGCTCAGTTGGTTAGAGCGCCGGCCTGTCACGCCGGAGGTCGCGGGTTCGAGTCCCGTCCGCTCCGCCACTTCCTTTTAAGAGTAACGCCGCAAAGCTCTCTGATTACAGGGAGTTTTTTTGCGCCCGAGCGCCAAGAAGGGACGGGACGATAACCCTCTGCGGAAGGCGGCCTCTTGCCATTCTTTGCCCGCATTTTTGTTTCTTGCTATACGCATCACGAAATCTCACTCAATCTCTCAACATGCGCTTCGCCTTAATTACAACCCTTTGCCTTGGTTCTCTCCACGCTCAAGACGAGGAGAAAAAGAAGGACCCTCAAAAAGAAGAGATCACCAAAGTTACCCATCAGAACAGCGTCACGATCGACGGTAAGAAAATTGAATACCGCGCCACTGCTGCCAATCTCCTTCTCAAAAATTCCAAAGACGAAAATCGCGCCTCAATCTTCCACGTCTCCTACGAGCGCCTGGGCATTAAGGACCGCAGTAAACGCCCTGTTATGTTCGCCTTCAACGGCGGCCCAGGATCCTCTGCTGTTTGGCTTCACCTTGGAGCCCTTGGACCGCGCATTGTCCCCACAACAGAGGATGGCACGCAGACCCTGCCGCCACCAAATGCCGTTGTCGAGAATCCCCATTCCATTCTCGATCTCGTTGACCTCGTCTTCATCGACCCTGTCTCGACCGGCTTCTCCCGAAGCGCTGGCGACACTAAGGCTGGTGAATTCCATAGCGTCAATGGCGACATTAAATCTGTCGGAGACTTTATCAGGCGATGGGTTAGCGAGAATGACCGATGGGCCTCACCAAAATTCCTCCTCGGCGAAAGCTACGGGGGAATTCGCGCGGCCGGACTTTCAGAGCACCTTCAAAACGAACACGGAATGACATTGAACGGCGTCGTCATGCTTTCCTCACTTCTTGACTTCAGAACTCTCCGCACGCAGCGGGGCGATGATCTCAGCTATCAAATCTTCCTTCCTGCGATGGCGGGCATCTCCCACTATCACAAGAAAGTTGCCGGTGATCGCAATGAACTGGTCGAAAAAGCCCGTGCCTATGCCCACGGGGACTACGCCAATGCCTTGCTCAAAGGAGCTGCGATTTCCAAAGACGAAAAAACCGTCGTCGCCGAAAACCTTGCCAAGTTCACCGGACTTCCAGCAGAACTCTTTCTGGAAACAACTCTACGCCTGTCCCCGACCCGCTACCGCAAAGAACTTCTGCGTTCCGAGGGCAAGGTGATCGGACGCTTTGACGCCCGCACCGCGTGGCCTGCGATTTCCCAGGACAGCGACTATGCCGGATACGACCCGTCTTACTCTGTTGTTTATGGCGCTTTTGCCACCGGGATGAACGACTACCTCAGCCGCACTCTCAATTGGCAAGGACACCATCCCTACAAAATCCTTACTGGTGATGTGCACCCTTGGGACTGGAATTCAAATAACCGCGTCCTCAACATGAGCTCTCCGCTGGAAAACGCTCTGAGGGAAAACCCCAATCTTCGCGTCCTCGTCATGGTCGGCTACGGAGACTTCGCCACTCCGGCTTCGGGAATGCAATATAGCGTGGATCACCTCTTCCGAATTCCAGATGCACGACGCAAAGCGATCGAGTATGCTTGGTATGAAGCGGGACACATGTTCTATCTTAATCAACCGGACTTAGAGAAGATGCGCCTCGATTTGGTGAAATTTATTAACAACTAAATGCCTTCGTCCGATGGAAACTCCTGCTCATCCAGCAAACCAGCACTATTCAATCTGCCTGCCTTGAACGTTATTCCCGGGAATCCTTAAACTTGCAGATTTCCATGCCCATCTCTCATGGAGTGTGCGCGGCTCTCACTATCCCTGTTGTTATAGTAACCTTGGGTCTTGGACACATCCTCGCCATCCCGGTATTCGCCATCTTGATCATTGGATCCCTCGCACTCGGAATTGTTGGAGCCACAAAAGCGGCCAATGGAGAACATTTCGACTATAGAATCTCTAAAAAAATCATTAAATAAGCCACTCAACCTATTGGAGGGAGTGGCAGTCCCACAAGGACTCGAACCTTGAATGACTGAACCAAAATCAGCTGTGTTACCAATTACACCATGGGACTGGCGCTCTACCCGTACTAGCGCACGCGCGGCGGAGGATTAGTCTCCGAGCGGATTTCATGCAAGGCCGAAATGACATTTCCGGCAGTAATTTTTAACTAAGCCATATTTTCTACAAAGACATGCTTTCCTTGACCTTCGCGGTGGAAATCGTGAGTTTCACTTCGTTCATGGATTACGCCCCACTCATTGAAATACGAAGCCAGCGTCTCGTTGAAATCGAGACGCTCATGGGCGACCCCGAATTCTTCAACGATCAGAAGGCCTCCGCCGATTACATGAGGGAACACCGGAACCTCAAAAAGCTCATCGCCTTCTGGGACGAATACAAGCAAACCGAAAAGGAAATCGCAGGAAACGAGGAACTTCTTAAGGAAGGTGACGAAGAGTTTGCCGAGATGGCTGAGGAGGAACTCGGGCCACTCCGCGAGCGCTATATTCAACTCGCTCAGGATGTTCAATACGCCCTTCTTCCCAGCGATCCCACCGAAGATCGTGATGCTTTGCTGGAAATCCGTGCGGGCGCCGGTGGTGACGAAGCCTCTCTCTTTGCTGGCGAGCTGATGAAGCTCTACCAACGCTACACCGAAGGGAGAGGCTGGAAATGTGAACACCTTGGGAGCAGTCCTTCCGACGTCGGTGGATACAAGGAGGTCATTCTCAAGGTCACAGGTGAAGAGGTTTTCCGCTTTCTGAAATACGAGTCGGGTGTTCACCGGGTTCAGCGGGTTCCAGCCACTGAAACCCAGGGCCGAATCCACACCTCGACAGTCACCGTCGCGGTCCTCCCCGAAGCGGAAGAGATCGACTTCCAGCTCCGCCCAGAGGACCTCCACATCCAAGCCACCCGCTCCGGTGGTTCCGGCGGACAGCACGTCAACACCACCGACTCCGCCGTTCAAATCACCTACCTGCCCACCGGCCTCCAGGTAAAGTGTCAAGACGGACGCTCCCAAACCCAGAACAAAACTCTAGGCCTCGAGATTCTCCGCGCCAAGCTCTTCGAAATCGCGCAACGCGAAGCACAAGATAGCTATTCGGCCCAACGCAAGTCTCTCGTGGGATCTGGAGACCGTTCAGAGAAGATTCGCACCTACAATTTTCCGCAATCCCGCGTCACTGATCATCGAATCAATCACACCTCCCACAATATGGAGGGAATTATGAACGGTGAGATCAACGAGTTCACCGACCACCTGCAAAAAGCAGAAATGGAGCAACGTCTTGCGGAAGAGGAGATTTCCTAGCTCTTCCCTATCTTGCTCTCAAGTTATTCATAATTTATTCACAGGCTATTTGAATGACGACGATCCTCGATGTTTTAGAGAAAGGAGCCAAATTCCTGGAGAATAAGGGCATCAAGGACGCGCGGCTCAATATGGAGCTTCTCGTAGCTCACGAACTCGGATTGAAGCGGATGGACCTCTATCTCCGCTTCGATCAGCCGCTCGAAGAAACGCAAATTATTCAATTACGAGAAAAACTGAAATTAAGAGCTCAAAACACTCCTCTGCAACACTTAAACGGAAATGTGAGCTTCCATCATCTCGATTTCCAGTGTGACCACCGGGCATTGATCCCCCGCCCAGAAACCGAAGAGCTCGTCGAGATCGCTCTTGGGCTCGATTTCCCCAAACCCGCGCGGATTCTCGACCTGGGATGCGGTTCAGGCGTCCTCGGGCTGAGCATTGTGAATAAGCTGGGAGCAAGTTGTGAACAACTCGTTTTGGCGGACTTATCCACAGATGCTCTCAGTCTCTCAAGGGAGAACGCCGAGACTCACAAGATCCCAGCCGAGTTGATACAGAGTGATCTTTTCAACGAAATCACCGGAGTCTTCGACCTGATCGTCGCCAATCTTCCATACATTCCTGAAACCGAGCGGGATTCCCTCGAGCCAGAAGTGCTGCACGACCCTGAAATGGCTCTTTTCAGTGGCGAAGACGGACTTGATCTCTTGCGACGCTTTTCCTGCGAATGCCTCAATTATCTCAGCCCCGAGGGAGTCGTTGCACTGGAAGTCGGGCATCAGCAAGGCGAGGTGGTTGCCGAACTTCTGCGAAAGGCCGGACTGGACGACGTCGAAGTCCGGAAAGACCTGTGCGGAATCAAGCGCTTTCCACTTGCACGAAAGCCCTAAACCCGTCACCCAAACCCCCTCGCTAACACTGTTCTATGGATAAACTCATTGTTCATGGCGGCACTAAGCTTACCGGATCGATCAATATTTCCGGTTCCAAGAATGCCTCCCTCCCCATCCTCGCCGCTTCCTTGCTGACTGATCAGCAGGTGATCATCGAGCGCGTCCCCGATGTTTCCGACACCAACTACATGCTTCAAATCCTCAGCGCCCTGGGTTGCGAGGTTGAGCGTTACAGCGGCACTGTCAAAATCACCGCAGCCAATATTATTTCCGAAGCGCCCTATGAGATCGTGCGTAAGATGCGCGCCTCCATTTGCGTGATGGGCCCACTCATTGCCCGACTCGGTCGAGCCAGCGTCTCGATGCCCGGCGGTTGCGTCATTGGGGACCGCCCCATCGATCTTCATTTAAAGGGTCTCAAAGCCATTGGGGCCCAGATCGACACCGAAGGAGGCAATATGATCATTGAGGCTGAGAGCGGCCTCAAGGGACGGCACGTAGACCTTCGCGGAAAGCACGGCCCCACCGTTCTCGGAACGGACAACCTCATGATGGCTGCGGTTCTTGCCCAAGGAACGACCATCATCGAATCCGCTGCCTGTGAACCCGAGGTCGTCGATCTTGCCGACTTCCTCAACAGCATGGGCGCCAAAATCACGGGTGCGGGAACCCGGCAAATCACTATCGAGGGAGTTACCTCACTCGGCGGAACCCATCATACCGTCATTCCCGACCGTATCGAAGCAGGAACGTTCATGGTCGCCGGCTCAATGGCCAGCGAGAGTGGTATTATCCTCAATCGGGTCCGCAAGGATCAACTTCTCGGCGCGACCGAGAAACTCCGCGGATCTGGTCACCTCGTAAGATTCTCCGACTGCGGAACTTCCGTGAGCGTTTCCAAAGGTGACACCGCCAAGGGATGCCAAATTACCACCGCCCCCCACCCCGGGTTCCCCACCGATATGCAGGCTCAATTCACCGCCCTGTTCGCGACCACTCCGGGCATCTCAATTGTGGAAGACACCATCTTTCCGCAGCGCTTTATGCATTGCGCCGAACTCAATCGCATGGGCGCGGACATTCAGGTCGATAATGGTCGCGCTATCATTCATGGTGTTACCGGTCTGAGTGCCGCCCCGGTTATGGCCTCCGATCTCCGCGCTTCAGCCGCGCTTGTTCTCGCAGCCTTGACTGCAGACGGTGTGACCGAAATCAATCGCCTCTACCATATCGATCGCGGCTACGAGATGATCGACGAAAAACTTCTTCAACTCGGCGCCAATGTTGAGCGCCAGCGTGGAAGCGCCTAACATTTTAAATCAATGCCAGTCAGCCCATTCCAAGTCGCGATCGTCGGACGTCCCAACGTCGGGAAATCCGCGCTTTTCAATCGCCTTGTGGGACGTCGTATCGCCATCGTGCACGACATGCCCGGAGTCACGCGGGATCGTATTGCCGCGACTTGCAAGGGCACTGAGTCTCCCTGTGAACTCATCGACACCGGTGGCATCGGGGCTTTCGATGACGACGGATTTGCCGATCAGGTCACCATCGAGGCTCGCATCGCGATGGACTCCGCTGACGCCATTATTTTCGTCGTTGACGCCCGCGCCGGGATCAACCCCATCGACGAGCAAGTCTCCAAACTTCTTCGAAAGGCCAGCTCAAAAGTTATTCTTGTGCTCAACAAAGCAGACAGCGCGGACCACGATGACGCTGGAAGTGATTTCGCCCGCCTTGGATTTGGCACTGGAATCCCCACTTCAGCCGAACATGGTCGAGGCATGGATACTCTTCTGGAATCCATCGACGAAAACCTCTCCCAACTCGAAGCGCGGGAACTCGAAGAATCGGATGAAGATCTCTCCGATGGACTTAAGATCGCAGTCGTCGGAAAACCTAATGCCGGAAAATCATCTCTCATTAACGCAATCCTTAAAGACGAGCGAACCATGGTTTCCCATGTCGCCGGAACAACCCGCGACGCCGTCGACATCCCTTACGTTCGAGAGGGCGAAAAACATAACCTCATCGACACCGCGGGACTGCGGAAACGCTCAAGCATGTCGGATTCAGTCGAGGTCTTTTCCGCGATGCGCAGTGAGCGATCAATTCGTCGCGCAGACATTTGCCTCCTCGTTGTCGACCTTGCCGAGGGCGTCGCCGCGCAAGATCGTAAGATCGCCCGTATGATTCAGGAGGAAAAGAAGCCCTGCCTGATCATCGCCAACAAGTTCGATCTCTATCATCCAGATGCTTCCAAATCGGCCCGTATCGAGAATGCCGAAGAGCATATCCGCAACGAGCTCTTCTTCCTGAAATACGCTCCCTTTGTCTGTGTATCAGCCATGAAAGGCCACGCTATTCAGCATATCTTCAAAACAATCACCCGCATTCGCGATAATGCCCAGGAAGTCATTGGCACCGGCCAACTCAACCGTCTCCTCCAGGACGCCTTTATCAAGAACCCTCCACCCGAGCACAAACGCCACCGTAAGCGCCTCAAGCTCTTCTACGCCACCACCGCCGTCAACGATCGCTACCAGAGAATCCCTGTCCCGGAATATGTGCTTTTCGTAAACAACAAGCAACTGGTGGTGGAATCCTTCGCGAATTACCTGACGAACATCATTCAGGAAAAACACCCCACTGATGGACTCCCCATTCCTTTATCCTTCCGTTCCCGCTCTCAAAAGGACAGGGTCTAAGAAACGCTATGCCTCTGCTCGACGTCCAGAATCTCACCACTCGTTTCCATACCCGAAACGGCATCATTCACGCCGTTGAGGATGTTTCCTTCTCACTCGAAAAAGGCCAATCTCTCGGCATTGTCGGCGAATCCGGCTCAGGAAAATCGGTCACTTGTTACTCTCTTCTGGGGCTCATCCCACAACCTCCGGGAAAAATCCACTCGGGCAAAGCTCTCTTCGAGGGAACCGATCTTCTTCAAGCCAAGGACAAGGAACTCCAAAAAATTCGCGGAAAGAGAATATCGATGATCTTCCAGGATCCCATGACCTCGCTCAATCCCTACCTGAAGATCTCGAACCAACTCACCGAACCCCTCGAGATTCACGAGGGAATTAAAGGAAAGGAAGCTCTACACAAAGCGATCGATGCGCTCGCTGAAGTTGGGATCCCCGAACCAGAGAAGCGTATTAAGTCCTATCCTCATGAATTCTCCGGCGGGATGCGCCAGCGCGTCATGATCGCGATGGCCCTCATCACCCGTCCGGAAATCCTTATTGCCGACGAACCGACGACCGCACTTGACGTCACGGTGCAAAAGCAAGTTCTCGATCTCATTAAAGACCGGCAGGAAAAACTTGGCACCGCTGTCATCCTTGTCACCCACGATCTCGCCGTCGTGTCGCAAAGCTGCGATCAGGTCAATGTCATGTATGCCGGACGTATCGTGGAATCCGCCGCCTCCGATGATCTCTTTGCCAAACCCCGTCACGCCTACACCCGGGCCCTCCTGAAGAGCATTCCCTCAACCCACGAGAAAGGCGACAAGCTCTACACCATTCCAGGATTACCTCCCAATCTCTCTGAACCTCCCACGTGCTGCTCCTTTCATGAGCGAAACACCTTGGGCGACGCCAGCCAGTGTCTCACTGCAGAAGCCCCCCAACTTTTCGAAGTCGCTCCAGAGCATCAGGTGCAAAATTGCCCGGGATGCCTCGCTTGATGTCAGATTAAGCCTCACCAAACAAACCGCCCACTCTTGGCATATCGGAGGCATTGCGAGCGACCTGAGCCCGCAGGATTCGCCCATTCTTGACCAAAAAGGCACCCGGCATTTGGAGGCCATCGCCTCGGATTAACCCAACTCCACATCCCCTGAAAAAGGCCACGGCTCCTCGATAAATCACTTGCGGACCGAAAAGGTCCCAAAAACCCCCTTTTCCAAGACCAAAGGCCCGATAAAGATCGCACCAGGGATCTGCAATCCGAGCCACTCCTTCGTTTCTAACATAAGGAAGCTCATCTCCCTCTTCGAGCATGTGAACCAAAACGAGCCGCGCCCCTTCTTCCTTTGATCGCGCATGCATTTCCTCCAGTCCCCGGAGGAACTGACGTGTAAAAGTGCAGCCAAAATGCCTGAGAAAGACGACAGCCAAAGTTTGCCCTCTCGAGGCCTCCACCAACGATTCTCCGCTGGAGAGGCGAAATGATGACATTGCTACTTCCTCACTTAAAGGAGCTCCATTAACCGGTCTTCCAACGGCAAGTCGCACTACACCCCAGAGAATCATCGCGAAAGGAATCAGCCAAATCACGTCATTAGACAGGTTTATCCAACCTGCTTGCCATGAAATCTCCCCTTGAAGCGCCATGTAAATAAAGCCAATTGGACCAAAAACCTTTCCTAAAAATCCAACCAGCACGATCGGCCAGTGCTTGTAAGGAGCTCTCGAGGCGACCAAATAGCCTATTCCATAGACCCCCACGATCATCCCGATACATTGCCAGAGAAATAAATACCGGGGCGCCTCCATCCCTGAAAGCCGAAACCACTCCCCCGGCCAGCCAATGACCCAAATTCCAAAGAGAATATTGTATACGCCCGCCGACTTGAGCACCGGGCCCATCCAACTTGGGGCCTGGCAGCTTCTTCCGGAGCATTCAATCGTCATGCGGCAGCCTACGCCTCATTACAAATCCCGCAAGATACC
>PBTU01000001.1 GCA_002729295.1 Verrucomicrobiales bacterium
ACCACTATAAAAGGATCGGAGCTATGCGGATGATGCGACGCACGAGTGGTGGAGGAGGAGAGAGGAGTTTAAAGGAGGAGGAGATTCAGACGACGACTTCGTCGACGACGACTCGCGTGCATAATAACTTCTCGTCGTCGTCGTCGTCGTCGAGCGATTTTGAACAACACGGAGGTGGTTTTGGAGGAGACGGAGGAGGAGGACAAGGATCAGGAGGAGGTCGAAAGACGGAGATGAACGAGTACGTGAGCATGCGACCGTACGCGCATCCGGCGTCGGTGAAGATTTTTCCGAGCGATCAGCAAGGGAGTAAGGATACCGGTTTTTTTGGCGAACAGTCGCAGCGGGAACGCGGGGGACAAAGCGTTTGGGACAAAGAGGAAGACTTTGAAACGCGCGATTCTTCTTCTTCTTCTGACGACGACGACGAATCGCTCATTGAGTTGGAGAAATCGAACGTTCTCTTGTTTGGCCCGACTGGGTGCGGGAAAACGTTGATTATTAAAACTTTAGGCGACATCTGTAAAGTTCCAGTCGTCACCTGCGACGCGACGACGTTGACCCAAGCCGGGTACGTCGGCGAAGACGTCGAATCTGTGTTGCACAAGTTATTACGCGCGGCAAATTACGACGTCCAATTAGCTGAACGGGGCATAGTCTACGTGGATGAAATCGACAAGTTATCTCGCAAATCCGAAAACGTCTCCATCACTCGAGACGTCTCCGGCGAAGGCGTGCAACAAGCTTTATTGAAAATGGTCGAAGGAACCGTCGTGAACGTTCCGGAAAGAGGCGGTAGGAAACACCCACGAGGTGAAGTCGTCGCCATGGATACCAAAAACATTCTCTTCATCGTCGGCGGTGCGTTCGTCGGTTTAGAGAAACACGTGAAAGGACGGATCGAAAAGAAGACGAGCATCGGATTTGGCGCGCAGGTCAAAAGCAGCAGCGGAGGAGGAGACGGCGACGCTAAACACGAGGAGAAGAACAAAACGGCGAAGAAGAACGGGGGCGACCAGGGGCCACAGATGAAGAAATCCGGCATCTTAGCCGGCATTTCCGAACGCGACGATAACCTCTTAGCCGCGCACTGCGAACCCGCGGATTTCGTCTCCTACGGCTTGATCCCGGAATTCGTCGGCCGGTTCCCGATCGTCGCCCCTCTGAAAACCTTGCGCGAAAACGACCTCCGAAGAGTGCTCACGGAACCCAAAAACGCGCTCACGAAACAATTCGCGAGACTTTTCCGCGCGCACGACGTCAAACTCGACGTCACTTCTTGCGGCGCCAACGAAATCGCCCGCTGGGCGTCCATGCGAGGCACCGGCGCTCGCGGTTTGCGAACGATCATGGAACGCCTCTTAGCCGACGCGATGTTTGAAGTCCCGTCGGACCCGATGATTAAAACCGTCCGTTTGACGGAAAAAAGCGTTCGAGAAGCGCTCACGAAACGAGAGAGCGAGGGCGTCTTGATCAGCGGCGCCGAGATGATTCGAACCTCCGTCTCCTCATCCTTCTCCTCTTCCTCTTCCGAAAATAAGGACGACGTTTCAGAAAGCGAAGAGAACGACGAAGCCTCCTCCGGATAACATAACGACGTCGATATGAAAAGAAGCCGACGACGAGAAAAGAGAGAGAAAAAATGGAAGAGTGAGAGAGAAAGGCGCTGCTTTACGGAGAACACGTAACGCGGGATTAATAAAAGAGTGCAGACAACGTATATATATACACGTATATATAAAACTACCAAAGTAAGCAATGTTGTAAATGTTTTGTTGTATAAGAATATTGTCCAAAAAGTTATCATTACAGATAAGAGTGACTCTCAGAGCGCTTCTTCAGTGGTTCCGCGTTACTTTGTGACTCCTTGACATCTTCTCTTGATATCTGAGACCCTAAACAATACTCGCATTCTTGATCTCCCTCTGGACTTTGAGAATTTCATCACTCTTACTCCTACTCCTCGCGGACGGAAAATTCCAATCGTTCGCGTCGAAAAGAGCAGTCGCAGTACTGAAGCGGTGTCAAACTCGTTTTTCTCTCTTTCCTAAAAGCGATACATATAACAGAGAGAAGTTCTTCTTTGTCTTCTTCTTTGTGTCTTCTTCCTTAGGGAAAAATCATCGTCCATTTTGCGGCTGGTTGGAGGTCTTTGCGAGAGACAAAGAAGCGCGAGTTCAGACGTCAAAGAAGGCGAGAGACGCGGTCCAAGAGAGACAAGAACGAAGTAAACGACGCGGGGAAGACGTTGAAAATTGTATAAAAAATGCCTCTGTACGACTTGGTGTTACAGGTGAAAGCGAGAGTCCCGAAGCGCGAAGTCTTCGAGTTACTCAAGCGAACGTCCTTGAAAATTTTAGACTCGGACGGGGTGTTGATGGACGTGAAATCTTTCGGGCACCAAACGTTAGCGTACGTGTATAAGAAACCGAACGAGAGGCACCACGAGGTACAAATGTCGCAGGTGACGTTCGCGTCGGCGCCGAACGTTTTGCCGGAGATATCGCACGCGCTGAGGGTGGACGAGAAAGTCGTTCGGTGGATGGTGTTGAAGAGGAAGAGGAAGATGGAGCCGCTGATTAAGTACAAGGCGTGGACGGAAGAGCAAAGGGCGGCGATGATTGAAAGCAGCAGGGAGAGCGAGAGTAGCCGAGACAGGGGGCGAGAGAGCGGCGGCGGCGGAGGAGGACGGCGGCGGTTTTAGGCGCGCGATCATTTGTATAGGTGAGCGTCGTTTTCGTTTGCGTTTCGTTTCATCGATCGTCTTCTTCGTCGTTGATGAATGTATGCGAGTGAGGATCAAAATATTAGTTATCCCTGTCCAAGTGCGTTTTGATAGGCTGCACGGTGACGATTAACGTATTAGCTCTATCTGACGCATCTCATCATCGTCTTTTTACGTATTCGCAGTGACGAAATTGACTTCATTCGGATTCCCTCCGATGTTTTTTTATATTGATTAGAAGAACGCGTGAGCGATGAAACGTCAAACGCCCGAGCGATGTTCTTTTCGAGCGCGAAAAACGCGTGTTTTTGCGTTCTCTCTTCTTCTGCGCATCGTTTTTATGCGCGGGACGCAGGACGCGCACACTCGACAGAAGAACTACTACCATTACCACCACCACCACCACCACAACTACTCCGATGATGAAGACGAAGAGGGCGTTTCTCAGAAACTCCATTCGCGGTGCCCGAACCTTAGTGTTTTCCCCGCCGGATTCGTCCGGACTGCCGGGTTGAGAGCAATTGCAGGCATTTTTATGCTTCCTTGGATGTCTTAGGAGAATTTTGTTGTCGTCGGTGGCGGTAGCGGTGGTATTGCGGTATTCGTTTTGCTGTGTTTGTTTGCATTTTTGCGTTTTTGCGCGCGTGTGTGTGTATTCGTTTTTCGCTCACCGTTTTGTTTCTTCTCTCTTCTTCTTTATCTTCATCATCAACGACAACAACAACAATGCAGCGAGCGAGCGAGCTTTCTCCTTTCATCGACCAAAGAAGCTTTCGCTTGTACACTAGTAGTAGAAAAAATGTAGAGATAGACATCATATCACAAATAGCAGCACGTAATGGAACGAACGATTATACATATAATAGAGATTCATCATTATTGATTTCTATGTACCAAAGTATCGATACACACATATATATATGACTTGATTATTTACTTTACCACGCGACTTCCTCTCCGGCGTAATCATAAAACTTACCGCTATCCTTCAAAGTCACGTCCTTCAACACCTCCAACATTCTTCCCGCACTATACTCCGGCGTAAACAACTTCCCTTCCGGCACGTTCTTCTTAAACGGCGTGGACAACTCGGTATCCACCGTCCCCGGATGCAAAAGCACCATCGCGATGGGATTCTTCTTCCTCGAAAATTCTACGTGCGCGGTTTGCGTCATTTGATTCAAAGCAGTCTTCCCGCCTCTGTACGAGTACCACCCGCCTAACTTGTTATCGCTAATCGAAGACACTCGCGCGCTCAAACTCGCAATCACCGGTACCGGTTTCCCCTCGTCGTTTTCCTCCGCAGTCTTCAACATCAACTTTGAAAAGTGCTTCGTCATCAACATCGGACCGATAGCGTTCGTTCGGTACGACAAGACGCACGCCTCGGGATCGAAGCGTAAAATGCTCGTCTCCGGAACCATCTTCCGATCTGGCAAGTGTAACACCGCCGCCGTGTTTATCACGCAATCCAACCGCCCGTATTTCTCCGAAACCAGTTTCGCCGCCGCTTCGATCGTCTTCTCATCTAAAACGTCTATCCGTAAAATCTCCAAGCGTTCGGTGCCGAATTTCTCTCGTAACTCGTGCAAATCCTTCGCCTCGTCTGGGTTTCGGCACGTCGCGATGACCGTCCCGTTCGCTCGTTTATCTCCGACGATACTTTCGTTGTTCGTTTCCAGCAAATGCTTCGCGAATGCCAAACCTATGCCTCGGTTGGAACCGTTTATTAGAGAGACGTGGTGACGATGGTTTTCCCCGCTCGCTGCTGCTGCTGACGACGCGAAACTCCGGACAGCGCTCATTTTGCGCTGATAATCATCGCGAGCACTATTACTACTATATGTCCTGTTGCAACTGTTGTTTTTCATTTTCAAACGATGATGATGATGCTCTTTGCGCTGCTGTTTTACCACGTGCCGGGGAACGATTTTAGCGGACGCGCTAAACGTTTTCTCGCCGCGAGAAGATGAAGCAGAAGCGAGCGCGTGCATTCGCATCGTATCAGAAAAAGAAGAGGAAAAAGAGGACGTAAAAACTTCACTTCGTGAAACGCGAGTCAAAGTTTGCGAAACCGTCGTTCGCATCGCAACCGTCGAGGATAGTTTCCGGATGAGATATAATGAGGAGATTTTGAGCACCTTGGCGACGTCACGACTCGACTTCGGCTTTACGAACGCTCGTAAGCAATCATCACATTCGTACTTTAGTGCTGCGTATATATACAAACGTGACGATTTAATAATACGTAACAACAATAAACTATCGCTTTGTTCTTCTTTCATCTCTCTTTCTCTCTTTTTCTCGTGTTGTGTGCTGAAAACATGTACCGCGGCGATACACGTACGTACGCACGCGAGAGTCTCTCGGAGAGACGAGAGCGCTCGCGTCGCGACATCCACCGAAACACACACTCATTCTTAAAGCGCGGCTCATGGTGTGTCCGAGGTAACATAATGAACGCAATGTCTCTCTCTCGTTCTTTCTTAATTCTTTCTCTTTACTTCTTCATTAGTTCGTACTCCTCGGGCGTTTTCGTCTTCATCTGCAACGCGTGCAACCCTTTCTCGTTGAATTCCTCCTCCAACAATTGGTACACTTTCCGTTGCCTTTTCACTTGATTCAAACCTTCAAACATTTCCGAAACGATCTCGACGTTAAAGTGCGTTTCCGCGGACGCGTCGCCGGATGGGTTCCCGCTATGTCCGGCGTGCTGCCAAGACTCGTCGACGATTTCGAGAACGGATGGTTTCAACGCGTCGGAGATTTTTTTCCGCATCGAATTCGCGAGCGGGCGGCCGACGTTCATCGGGGCGCCCTTCGTTTCCGCGCACCCGTTCCCGTCCGGAGCGATGTTTTTTGGTGTCGTTTTGATTTTTTGATGCGCGTTTCGTACTCTCGTTTGATGAAGGTGTTTCGTGGTGGAGAACGAGGAAAGAGAAGCACGAGAGGCGAACATTTGAGTCAAAAGTGTGAGGATTTTACGCGCGATGACGATTTTGATGAGTAGTAGTATTAAAACGCTTCTTCACGTGTATCATCACCATCATCGCGGGATCACGCCGTTTTTGGGTGTTTTTTTGCCGACGACGACGAGGGTACGACGAGGA
Organism: Verrucomicrobiales bacterium; assembly: GCA_002729295.1. GTDB lineage: Bacteria > Verrucomicrobiota > Verrucomicrobiia > Verrucomicrobiales > Akkermansiaceae > SW10. The sequence continues at coordinate 5,836 of PBTU01000001.1, forward strand.
GAAACCTTTCTCTCTTTCTCTCAATCCCGTTCTCCCGTTCCGTCTCTCTCTTTTCGTCAGAGCCTGGACGTCGCCATCGTTTTCGTCGAAACGAGCATTCATTTCGTGTACACTTTGCACAAGTGGTCGAGACAGTGGTCCAAATCGTCCGCTTGCGCCAAATCGCACGTTTGTTTGCACTTCATCGCCGCTTGCATCGCCGCGTGGTGTAACTTCAACACCTCCAAGTACTCCTCCTCGGTTTTAATCTCCGCTCTTTTCACTCGCTGACACAACATGTACTCGCTCACAGTTTGGATGATATTCTTGCAGTGCTCTTCCTTCGTCGCGATCCACCTGGTCACTTGATTCATCGCGAGCAAACTCGTCCCTGCTTCCGCGTGTAACTCCCCGGCTTGCGCCATCGCCTTCCTCACCGTCGCCGCGTCTTGTCGAACCTGCGCGCATATCATCGAATCGTCGAATATCCCGCACGGGACTTGGCAGTGCCCGCCTCTCAGGCGTAACACCAAGTGTAACGTGGACTCTTTTTGAATGTTATAATCCGCCAAAGTGCGTCCGTCTTCTAACTGTTTCCCGGCGAAGATCAAGCGCTGCTGGTCAGGAGGGATGCCTTCCTTGTCTTGGATTTTCGCCTTGACGTTGTCGATCGTGTCCGAGGACTCGACTTCCAAGGTGATCGTTTTGCCCGTCACTTTTTATAAAAAACATTAAGTTGTTGTCAGTGGTGCACGCAGAAACGAAAAGAGAGTCGAGAAACGCGCGTTAAACGCACACGAAACGCGCGAACATTGACTCCGAATGTGAGATCTCGAACACAACTTTTCTCTCACTCCTTTACAAAGAAACGAAAGGAGAGCGCGCCAAAACGAGCGAAACGACAGAGAGAGAAGACAGAGACGTCGCGCCTGCGAGTACGCACACGTTTTCACGAAGATTTGCATGATTATTATATGAGTGTTTATGCGTGTTTCTGTGCGTCACAAAATGGAGAAAAAGTTCGATTTCCAATTTGCTCCACTTCTTAGGGGAAAATGATATCATCGCGTCGCGCGTGCGATGGGACCTTAAACGCGCGTCTCTCTCGCCCCACTCGAAGACAACAAAGTAGGACTGTTTTTCCCGATGTTTTTTTCTCTCGCGTTCGAAAAAAGACGACGAGAGTGCGCGCAGAAGTGAACGATGCGAAAGCACACACCGGGAACGGAATCGGAACGAATTCGAGGAATGCGAAGCGGAAAGCGTTCACGCGGGAAGACGTCTCGAAACGCCTGAAACGATTGCGCGAGGATTTGAAAAACACGAACAACGCGGGAGCGACCACACCGAGCGAAACTACCGTCGGGACTCGGTTTTCGGAGGTATACAAGCAA